>DAOOIV010000008.1 GCA_035384605.1 Phycisphaerae bacterium | reverse complement strand
GCCTGGAGGGGACTTGCACCCCTCTGATCGAGTACACTCTCAGACGCACTAGGGCGGGCTTTGCCCGCCAATGGCGCCTCTCGCCATAGGGAGTCACGGATTGAGTACACTGCATATCTCGATAGGTCTTACCGTCATCGCGGTTCTGTGCGCCTGCGTGTTCGTGGTGTTGATCATCAAGTCCCGCAAGGCCCGAGGTAACGAACGTCGCAGGTACGCGAAGATCAACCTGCTCTGGAACATGGCGTTCACCGTGTTCGTGTGCGCCCAGGCGATCTTCAGTTTCCGCCAAAGCGGCAATGGCACGCTCGGTCTTATGATCATGCTACCGCTTCTGGTTCTCGCATTGGCGTGCGGTGTTTTCGGCCTGCGGAGCCTGCGTTCCGACAAGTATTTCGGAAAGCTGTACGAACTCGATCCCGGCTTCTGCGGCCGGTGCGGCTACAACCTGACCGGCAATACCAGCGGCGTGTGCCCGGAATGCGGATGGAAACTGCCGGAGCGGAAGGAAGCATGAGAGCGGTCGTCGACAGGAAGAAGCCGATTCCCTCCGTTGACCCGATTCGTTTACGGGCTATAGTGCGTCGCGGAGGCTCGAAATGGCGAATCGACCCGTTGTACTGATCAACTCCAACCGGATGAAACCGGCGATCGCGCCGCTGGCCCTGGACTATGTCGCGGGGAGTCTGCGTCGCGGAGGGTTTGAGGTTCACCTGATCGATCTGTGCTTTGCGGATGACCCAGCGGAGGCATTGCGGCAGGGCCTGGCCGATGCTGAACCGCTGCTGATCGGGGTGACGTTCCGCAATACGGATGACTGCTATTACCCGAGTTGCGCGTTCTTCGTGCCGGAGCTAGCAGAACTGGTGCGGCAGATCCCCACGCTAACCGATGCCCCGGTCGCTCTCGGCGGATGCGGATTCAGCGTCTTTCCCGCCGAGATCGTGAGCATCTGCAAGTCGGATTTCGGCATCATCGGCGATGGCGAGGAGGGTTTTCTGGGGCTGGCTCGTGCACTGTCGGGCAATAAGGATTACCACACGCTGCCTGGTCTGGTTTGGCGCGAAGCCGACGGCCGGTGCATGCTCAATCCGCCTCAGCCGCCGGCCGTTCTCGACGTCTCGCCTGACCGCAGCCTGCTCGACAACGCCCGCTACTTCCGCGAAGGCGGTCAGGGCAACGTCGAGACCAAGCGAGGCTGTCCGATGTCGTGCATCTACTGTGCCGACCCGGTTGCCAAGGGGCGACAGGTGCGTTGCCGCCCGCCCACCCAGGTGGCTGATGAGGTTGAGTCGCTGCTCAAGCAAGGCGTCGACGTGCTGCACCTGTGCGACGGAGAGTTCAACATTCCGTATGATCACGCCCTGGCGGTTTGCCGCGAGATGATCCGGCGGGGGCTGGGGCAGCGCGTCCGGTGGTATGTCTATTGCAGTCCGCACCCGTTCTCCGATGAACTCGCCCTAGCCATGAAGCAGGCCGGTTGCGTGGGCGTCAACTTCGGCTCCGACAGCGGTTGCGACCGCATGCTGGCGGCGCTGGGCAGGAGCTATCGGCGAGACGCAATTCGCGACGCGGTGCAGGCCTGCAAGGCGGCAGGGATCACGGTGATGGTCGACCTGCTTCTAGGAGGCCCGGGCGAGGACGAGGCGTCGGTGAGAGAGACAATCGAGTTCGTCAGGCGACTCGATCCCGACCGCTGCGGGGCGGCCACGGGGGTGCGGCTTTATCCGGGTACTCCGCTGGCCGAGTCGATTCGCAGGCAGGGGCCGCTGTCGGCCAACCCCAATCTGCGGGGCTGCGTCGAAGACAATGACAGCCTCTTGCGACCGGTTTTTTACTTTGATCGCCGTCTCAGCGATGATCCCGGCTCGCTGGTCTGCGACATCATCGCCGGCGACGAGCGGTTCTTCCCGCCGCCGCGGATCAGAGACGCGACCAACTACAACTACAATGACAACCGGGTGCTGACCGATGCGATCGGCCGCGGCATGCGCGGGGCTTACTGGGATATCCTGCGCCGGCTGGCCGCCGAGAAATGATCGTGGCGCGACGGAGACATGCACAAGATGCGGCATCGTCCCCGGGTCTGCGGGCAGCATGCACGACGTCGGTCGGCGGGGTCTGCTCACAGGCCGTCGCCGAAGCTGGTTCCCACGGATCGGGCTGCCGCGATCAGCGGGTGATCCAGGGGCACCAGTCGCTGCCGGCCGGCCACGGACTCGATGGGCACGCTGGTGATTCGCCCGTTCTGGCTGACCACGATTTCGTTGAACTTTCCGGCGAGGGCCAGTTCGAGGGCTTTGTGTCCGAAGAGCGTGCCCAGGACACGGTCGGCGGGCACCGGCGTGCCGCCGCGCTGGACGTGTCCGAGAATGGTCGCGCGGCACTCGAGGCGCGTCGCGGCCTCGATCTGTTTGCAAAGGACGTTACTGACGCCGCCGAGGCGGATCGGGTCGGGGCTACCGGCGACCACGCGGTCGACCGTCTGTTCGCCTCCAATAGGTCTGGCTCCCTCAGACACCGCGATGATGGTGAATGACTTGCCTCGCTTGCTGCGGTTGAGACAGTAGTCGCAGATGGCCTCAAGACTGTAGGGAATCTCGGGGATGAGGATGACGTCCGCCCCGCTGGCCAGGCCGCTGGTCAATGCCAGCCAGCCGGCATTTCGTCCCATGATCTCGACGAGCATTACGCGATGGTGGCTGGATGCGGTGGTGTGGATGCGGTCGAGAGCCTCGGTGGCGGTGTTTACCGCGGTCAGGAAGCCGAAGGTGATTTCCGTGTGCATGAGATCATTATCGATGGTTTTGGGCACCCCGACGCATCGGACACCGTGCTGAATGAGGCTCGCCGCACCGGACATTGTTCCATCGCCTCCGACGCAGACAATCACATCAAGCTGTCGTTCGGCGATGTGCTCGATGACTCGCTGGGTGACATCCTGAACAACCGGATTTCCTTGTTCGTCGATGCCCACCGCGAAACGCGACGGATTGGCGGTGTTCGAGGTGCCCAGGATGGTGCCGCCTCGCGTCAGGATGTTGGACACGTCGTCGCGGCCCAAGAGCCGCATACGGTTGCGGATGAGGCCGAGGAAACCGTCTTCGATTCCCCAGACCTCCAAGCCATGTTGATGCATCGCTGCCTTGGCGACCGCTCGGATCACCGCGTTGAGTCCGGGGCAGTCTCCGCCGCCGGTCAAGATGCCGATGCGTTCAATTCGATTCTCGTCAGCCATTGAAAGGCTCCTGTTTGCCGCGGCCGCATTTCGTGCGTGCAGCTCACGTTGGGCCGCAGCGGTCGAACTCCGAGTCGGTCGCGGCTCCGCTGACACGCCGGCCGCCGCATTCACTCGCGAAACGCCTGGGCGGCCCGCCGGCCGGGACTCTCACTGATCTCACCCTGACTGCAACAGGGCGTGTCTCGCGTCCGTCGGCGAGTTATCAGACCCAGTTGGTCGTGAATCCGCGCGCGGGTTTGCCCGCTTGCGACCGTTGATGCTAATCGGCAGCTTCTTCATTAACGTTTTGTTCGAGAATAATCAGATTGTCCTCGGCGTCGGCGTCATACCGAATGCCGACGACGTTGTAGTTCTGCCGGATGGCGACGTGAAGCATCGGGCGATGTCGGTTGTAGCACTCGAAGCGGATGATCTGGTAACCCTGGTCGCGAGCCCATGCCGTCATGGCCTCCATCATCTGGGAGGCGACGCCGGCGCGTCGGAATTCCGGCAAGACGCCGATGTACCAGCAGTAAAACGTGCTCTGCTTGAGCTCGTAACCGAGGGCAAAGCCGACCGGGCGCTTCTGGACCTGGGCGAGGAGAAGCAACGGGTTGCGCTGTGTGCCCAGACGATGAGCGAAGAAAGCGTGCTCGCGGCCCGGGCGAAAGATCTCGTTGTAGAGATCGACGATGAGCGGCAGGTCGTTCATCCCGACGGGAATGATTTCGGCGTTGGCCATGCACGATCTCCGCAGGGTTCAGAAAGCATCGATGACGCTCATCTCATCCCGGCTGGGGCAGCGGCCCCGAGCCGAACTCAGGCTGTGAAGACTTCGAGGTACCCGGACCGGCCGAAGCGCGGACGCCGATTCCCGCGTGAGCAGCGTCCAGCAGATCGGACACCGTGGGGCGATCGAGGCTTTCACCCCTCAGCAACGCGTGAACCTCAGCGGCATCGAGCGTCTCGTACTTCAGGAGGGCCTGGGCTACTGCCTCCAGTTTCTGACGATTCTCGGTCAGCAGCCGACGGGTGTCGGTATAAGCCTCGCTGAGCACGCGCTGAACTTCCTGGTCGATCAACCGGGCGGTTTCCTCGGAATACTCCTTGCCTCCGGGCAGGTCGACCCACATCGTCTTGCGGGAGGGATCGTCGCCGTAGTAGATGAAGCCCACGCGGTCGCTCATGCCCCACTCGGCAACCATGCGGCGAGCCGTTTCGGTGGCCTGTCGAATGTCAGCAGAGGCCCCCGTGTTGACGTCGTTGCAGGTGATTTCCTCGGCGATGCGTCCGGCGCAGAGAATGCGCAACTGTGCGTTGAGCCACTTGCTGCTGTAAGTTGTGCGGTCCTTTTCGGGCAACGAGAATGAGGCACCGCCGTAGGGGCCGCGGGGTATGATACTTACTTTGTGCAGAGGATCGGCGTCGGGCAACAGGCATTGGGCCACGGCGTGGCCGGCTTCGTGGTAGGCGGTGGCGATCCGTTCCTTCTCATCCACCACGCGGCTCTTCTTGGCCCGGCCCCATCGGACCTTGTCACGAGCCTCCTCGAGATCCTCCATTTCGACGTAATCCTTGTTGGCCATAGTGGCCAGCAAGGCCGCCTCATTGATGATCGCCGCGAGGTCCGCCCCGCTGAACATCGGCGTGCCGCGGGCCAGCTTATTCAGATCCACGTCCGGGCCGAGCTTCACCTTCTTGGCGTGGACCTTAAGGATTTCCAGCCGGCCCTTGACGTCGGCCAGGGGCACGAAGACCTGCCGGTCGAAACGCCCGGGCCTTACCAGTGCCGGATCCAACACGTCCGCCCGGTTCGTAGCGGCGATGACCACCACCTGATCGGAAGTGTCGAAGCCGTCCATCTCGACGAGGATGGCGTTGAGCGTCTGTTCCCTTTCGTCGTGTCCGCCGCTGGTGAAGCCTGCTCCGCGGCGACGGCCGACGGCGTCGATTTCATCCAGAAAGATGATGCAAGGCGAGTTGTCCTTTGCCTGCTTGAACAGATCGCGCACGCGCGAGGCACCGACGCCGACGAACATCTCCACGAAATCGCTGCCCGAGATGCTGAAGAACGGCACGTCCGCCTCGCCGGCGATGGCTTTGGCCAACAGCGTTTTGCCGCAGCCCGGATCGCCGACCAGCAGCACGCCGCGCGGAATACGGGCCCCGAGCCGCTGGAACTTCTTGGGGTTCTTGAGGAACTCGATGATCTCGGCGCACTCCTCCTTGGCCTCGTCGATGCCCGCGACGTCGGCGAAGGTGATGTTGGTATGCTCCTTGGTGGTCACGCGATGTCGGGATCGGCCGAAGTTGCCCAGCATACCTCCCGGTCCGCCGCCGACTCCGCGGAGTTGGCGGAAGACGAAGAACCAGGCGAACGCGATGACCAGGAGCCAGGGCAGCAAGTTGATCAGGATATTGAAGAGCGCCCCGCCGGTCTGGTCGATCCTGTAACGGACGCCGGACGCCCGCAACTCGGTCCAGAAGGCATCGTTGAAGGCGGATTTGTCCCAGCTGACCTCGAAGTCCGGCGGCTGGTCCTTGCCCTGGGTGTTCTTGAGCTTGCCTCGGATGGTGTTGTTGTTGGCCTGGATGACCAGTTCCTGGATGTTGTTGTCCGCCAGCTCTTTCCAGAACTGGTCCACGGTCAATTCACGGCGCTGGCCGGCGTTAGACATGAGGTAGAAAGCGAGGAAGACGAAGATGATGATCGAGGCCGCCCATCCGAACAGACCGCGGGACATGCGCATGGGCGGTCCGGGAGGCCTTGATCCCTGGCGATCATCGCGGTCGGACGGGTTTTCAGACATCCGGTGCTTCCTCGGTCGGCGTGTCGACGGGCAGGCGCCGCAACTGGCGTCCTTCCCCCGCCTTCATGTTATTCGGACTACCAACTGTTTTCCATGTCGCCGACGATGTTTCGTGCCAGCTTGCTGACCGCGTCCAGTCTGCCTTCGGCCGCCGTTTCGCCGGCCGGCCGCACATAAGTCACGGTGGTGACAAACCGCGGACGGTCCCGCAGCAGCTTGCCCGTCCTGACATCCTTCCATCGGTAGCGGACGATCAATGTGGCTGCCGTCTCGCGCGGTCGGATGGCGATCGGATCCCAGCCGAGGGAAGATTCCCGCCATTCCAGGACTTCCCCCGACAGAATGGTATCGGCTTTTTCGGGTGGGGCGTTCGTGTATGGGGTGGAGACGTTGATTTCCTTTCGCAGGGCCTCGGTCAGCTCGAACTCGATGCCGCGGCGGAATTCCCGGGACTGGAACATCTCCACGTACACGGTACGGATCGTCTGGGGATGCAGCGACTCGTTACTGTAGCCGCACCCGCAAACCAGGAGGCTCCCGGCCAGAAGGGCCAGACGTCCGATATCGAGGGCGGCGACAGATCGATGATGATGAGATGTAGGTTGCATCAGCGCTGCGTCTCCTGATGACGGACGGCGTTGGTTGAGGCCTGCGGCTCGAGGATCGCGGGTTCCTCGAGAGGCTCGCCGATGGCCGCCAGCCGGTTGCGGGCCTCGAGGGCCGCAGGCGTCTTGGGCCAGCGGATGATGATTTCCCGGTAGTAGAACCTCGCGGCCTGAAACTTTTCGGTTTTCTCGTAGAACTTACCGATGTCGAGCGTTTTGTCCGCCCGAGTGGCCGTAATCTGTTGGATCGTCGTCGACACCTCATCGCGCTCGGCGGCCGCCGGGTATTCCCGCAGGTACTGACGGTAGCGCTCTTCCGCCTCGATCAATGGGGCCTCGTCGAACTTGATACCCGCGAAGCGGCCTTGGGCGCATCGGGCGCTCATCAGCAGGGCTCGGGCATGCCAGCGGCTGCGGGGATACTCGCGTGCGAATGTGGCGTACTCGGATTCGGCGAGATCGAGCTCGCCGCGACTGAAGTAATACTCGGCCTTGGCCATCTGGGCCATTTCCGCCAAGGGGGTGTCGGAGTAGTTGGCAACCAAGTCATCCATGATCGCGATGCCGCCCTCGCGGTCCCTGAACCACAACAGACCGCCCCAGATGCGCTTTCGCTTGCCGGCCATGTATTGCTCGGCGATGCGGAACTCCTGGGAGAGCGCCGACTCGGCGTACTGCGAACCCGGATAGTTGTCGAGCAGTTCCTGGTAGGCCTTGTGGGCCTGCCGGTACAGGCCTCGCTCCAGGTACGCAGTGCCATAGAGGTACAGTGCCTCAGGGTATCGCGGGGCATCACTGCCGTATTGCTTCATCCAGTCCCTGACGATCTTGCAGGTTGTCTTATATTCACCCTGAGCCAGCCACTGGCGGGCGATGTCCAGGTCGCCGTCCTCAGTTCCGGGAATCGGCTCAACGCCGTATTCCCATTCTCCGGTCTTCTCGTTGAAAACAAGGTGCTCTGCATGCCGTTTCGGCGGAACGGGCACCTCGCCGGCCCGTAGTTCCATGGGGCAAGCGCCGGCAACCGCCAGAGCCAGCAGACAAACGCCGGGACGGGCAAGAAAGCTAAGGCGGACCGCCTTTTTGCGGGCCGCAACCCAAGCGCTCTGCGATCCAGAAACATGCGCGCAGAATGCGCACCAGTCCCCACGGAAGAGACTGAGACTCAGGTTCGGAGGGACAAGACTCATGGCCAGGGTTCCATGTGGCTCTGGTTTCACGTGGCCTGTGCGGATAACCCCGCCCGCTCGGCCGGATATTCTCCAGGAGACGGCGATTATAGAGGGCTTCTGCCGCCGTGGCAATTGCGCGGCGGCCTCCTCAGGCGGCCGGGAGATTCGCTGTGACAAGCAGTTACGGCTTGCCTTCGACAGCGCGCCATCCGCCGAGTGACGTCGCGGACAAGCGATTGCCCCTGAGGAAGCCGGCTTGCGTGCCTGCGCTACTTGGACGGAATGGCGTCAATTGAAGGTTGGTCCTTTGTGGTCCGGGCCAGGAGCAGGTACTGGGAGAGAACAGCGAACGCCAGCAAGGCCATTGAGACAACTACGCGAAAGACCCAGGAAGCTTTGCTCTGGCCGGCTTTGAAGGTGAACGTTGTGGGGTCCACTACGCGTGGGCATTCCATTGTGCCGTCTTGGGCGATCCACCGGAGGTATTTCGGGAAGCCGGCCAGCCAATCGCCGAGGCCTTCGTCAAAAGGGCGTCCCAGGAGCCGGCTCATGACGTGCTGACGGCTCTTGGCGGCAACTTCAGCCTTCTGCTGCGGCGTCAGACGGCGGAACATGGAGGTCTCGGTCCGCCGGGCGACCAGTCGGGGGAGGGTCGCGTACTCGGTGACGAGCGTGGTGCTCCAAGTCAGGAGCACGACCGCCGATCCGATCAGGTTCAACGTCAGCGGGCGAACCGGAACGGCACCTCGGCCGAAACGAAACATGATCGCGCCGATCACCAGCCCGAGAACCAAGAAGAAGAACAGGCCGAGGTAAAACGGCATCGGGGCCAGATAGGCAAGTATCACCCCTGCCGGGATGCCCGCGCAGCAACCGGCCACAAAGGACCGGCCGATCCCAACGCGTTTTGCAGGGCTAGTGCTCATGCGGCGGCAGTCTAGCCGCTGCGCAGGTTGTTTGCCAGCGGCCCCGGCGAAGACAGACCGCTGCGTCCGGCTGGGTGCTTCGCACGCGTCTCTCGGAAGATCTACTTTTCGATCGAATCGATCACCACCCATCGGACGAGGTCGCGCAGAGTGATGATACCGACCAGGGTGGAGCCGTTCTTGATAACCGGCAGGCACGAGACCTTATGGTGCATCATGGCACGGGCCGCCTGGGCGACCGGGGCGTCGGGTTCAATCGAGACCAGTCTGCGCGTCATGACCTGGTGGATGCGTCTTCTCAGCGTCTCGATGTCCTGGGCGCGCTCGCTCATGCGAACGCCGACAAACGGGCTGAGGTTTTTCAGCAGATCTCGATCCGAAATAACGCCCACGGGCTTGCCGCCCTCAACCACGATCAGGTGGTGGAACCGGCGCTGATTGAAGATTCGCCGGGCGGTCTCCAGCGTCTCGTCCATGCCGATGGTGACGACTTCGGTGGTCATGATCTCGCGCACTTTTCGAGCTTGTTCCGTCATGTGCCGCCGTCCCTGTTTGCGGTTGCCCGGCCCGATGCCGCCAAGTACAGTAGCTATCATAGCGTGGCACGGGCCGGTTGACAGGTCCGGCCTTGCGTTCAGGAACGGGCGTGAAAAGGTCAGGGGGTGGTCAGCCGCCGAAGGCGGCGGGGACGTGCGGGCCCGAGCTCAACAATGCGGCAGGTTTTGGTCGCCGCGGCGACCTCGCCGCTGCGCTGGGGCAGGGTCGCGGCGGTTTTCGCACGTTTTTGGGTTGACTGAGGGTATTGCTTTCGTGCCGCGAATCGAACAAATCGAGAGAATGCTCGCGTCCAGTCCGGACGACGTTTTCCTGAACTTCGCCCTGGCCATGGAGCAAGTCAAGGTTGGGCGGCAAGAGCAGGCCGTCGCGGGCTTCCGGCGGGTCATCGAGTTGGACCCCGATTACGTCCCTGCCTATACCCAGTTGAGCAACGCGCTGATCGACCTTGGCCGCAAAGAAGAGGCCAAGGCCGTTCTGGCAAGCGGCGTCGAAGCCGCCGCTCGCGCCGGTGACAAGCACGCCGCCGGCAAGATGGGCGATAAGCTGAAACTACTCGAGTAGCTCTCTATTTCCTGTTAAGACCTTGTCAAGGCATTAACTAAAAACAGGATACAAGCGGTTCATGTGCAGACTGCGGCTTCTTGCTCAGTGCATTCGGCGGCTGAGGGCATTCAGGAACTTGTCGGCCTCCACCAATTGCTTGAACGCCTTTTCGTCGGTGCGGCGATTGGCCGGGCGTTTCGGTCAGCTTGCTACGGGCAACCGTTCGGCCATTTCGCGAACGATTCCGAAGGCGCGATCCAAGTCGAATGCATCGGCGTCCGGCCGGCGCAGCACGGGTTTCAACCGGGCATCCAGTTGCGCGCGCAACTGCGCCAGCCGGTCCGGACCCACGTTGATCGGACCGTTACCGGGCACAGCGAGCTTGCGTCTGACCAGCCCGACCAGTTCCGTGTCCTCCGGCCGAATGCTCAACTTTCTCGCAGCGTAGTCCACGTCGTAGAAATCGCGAATCGCAACATCACGGCGCGTTAGCGCTGCGCGGTACTTCTCGGCGATCGCCTCCACCCTGGCGATACAGGGAACCACAGCCGGTGAAACCATCCGGCGACCAGACACCGGATCCAGCAGCAGCGTCCGTACCGAGCCTTCCATCGTGGGCATCAGGAGCGGCTCACGAAGACTGACTTCGATTGTGATGGTTTCGTCACGCCGGCTTATCAACGAGGAGTAGCTGACGGTCCCGACATACTGCGACGAGTCGTCGGCGCCGAGCAACTGCCCCGTCACACGAAAACATGGAACACGCTCGGCCAACCCCGCGACAGCATTCTTCAAGGCTGTCACTCGTCTTCGTCGTTGCGATCGGGATGCCGTCAGGGGTGTCGGGATGACGAAGTCCAGATCTTCGCTCAGCCTGTAGAAGCCGGCGTGCACCTTGGCCAGACACGTTCCGCCTTTGAATATCAGTTGGCCGCCGAAGGAGGCGAGATACTTCAAGAGGACTGTACAGAAGTAGTCCTTCTCGATCAGCCTTTCCGGAAAGAACGTCTCGGCCGCCGTGAAGTTAAGTGCTTCCCGAAACAGATCGGGGTCCTCATGGGCGTCAATGGCGGGTTGTTCAGCCTCAGTCATTGAACACTACCCCCCATTGTTGATCCGTCCTGCCCCGTTTAGGCCGGGAGGGGACCCATGGGATCAGGCATTGGGACGGCCTCAGCGCTCGCCGCAGCCTGGCGAGCAAACGACCGGATATGCCTTCTCGTTCCAGCAGAGCGCCGACGCGCCGCAAGGTTGCCTGGTTGCCGTAGCGCAGCGTCACGGCGACAAGCTGCTTGGCGCCGACGCGCCGACTTGCCAACTCGCGACGAATCCAGTCGTATCCTTGCGGCAGGCTGTCGAATCGCGACCAGTCGTAGACCGCATCCACCAGGGTTCGTACGCGTGAGGAATATACCGCCGTCAGACCTTCGTCGACCGGGACTTCTTCGGTGCTGCCGAGTCGCTCATCCGCCACCTTGATCAACGTGAACGAGGTCGCGCCGATCCTGCGGTCCCCCGACAGCCGGTTGTTGTAAGCATAGGTCCGCGTGGGGATCTGCTGTTCGAAACCGTAGCGGCTGAATGCACTCGGCCCGCAAATCTGGTAACGGCCTTGGCGGTCCCGCATCAACGTGCTGAGAGCAAGGACTTCACTCGGGCTCCATTTTCCCCCCAACGGCAGCCGCGGTGGCAACAAGTACAGGCCGCGCCGCACTCGCGCGATTATCCCCGCCCGGACCAATCGACTCAGAAGCCTCATTTCCTGTTGTGCCGACAGGTGCAGCGGCTCGGCCAGTTCGCCCCCTCGCACAACCTGGAGTCGTCGCATCTGGGCGTAGGCGAGCAAACGGGTCTCCAACGGTCCCAGTTTCGTTTTCATGGTTGTATTCTATTTCTCGTTAATACCTTGTCAAGGCATTAACTAAAAATAGGATACAAGCGGTTCATGGGCAGACTGCGGCTTCTTGCTCAGTGCATTCGGCGGCTGAGGGCATTCAGGAACTTGTCGGCCTCCTGAAACTGCTCGAACGTGCGTTCCTCGACGCGGAACTGGGGGGTGTGGCAGCGGCGTTGAGAACCGTTCCACCTGCTGCCGTGCTTTTTGTGCAGCAGTTCGTGGTGCATCACGTGTTCGATGACGAACCGCGGAACGTCCGGCCGATCCAGCGTGCTGCTGATGCTGACCACGTCGTGGGCGAAGTTGTAATGTCCGAACCGCCGCCCGGTGAGCCGTCGGGTCCAGCTCAGCTTCGGGCGGGACATGCTCCCGCCGAAATAGCGCCGATTGACGTCGTCGAAGACCTCTGCCAGGTCGTAGGTCATTCCCTTCGTATGCTCGACCCGGCCGGCCGCCTCATCCATGGCCGTGCGAATCGACTGGTACGGGTGCGACAGCATGGCCGCGTTGACGGCCGGCAGATGCTGCCGGTTGCCGAGCATCATGCGCCCCAGATGGCCGAACGTCACGTCATCAAAGCAGATCATGGGTGTTGAAAGAACCATCCGCGTACCCCTGGCTCCGACTCGCCAGCGATAGAGGTGACCTGAGGGCCGGAAGTGCACCAGCAAGGGCGCCCTCCAGCGATCATTTGCCTCCGGCATGGCCCCGAAGACGGCTTGCGCGCGGCGTACCGCCTGCACGTAGCGATCCATGTTTTCCGGCCGGGCGAAGTAGCGGAACCAGGCGACCAGGTCTCGGGACTCGGTTCTCAGATGCCCGGGCTCGAACTCGTTGCGGCTCATGTGATGGTCCAGGCGCTGAGCGGTCTGCTGCACCACTCGCAGCATCGCGGCGGCGTCCAATCGGCCCAGGTGCGCTTGTCGAGCCAGGTCGTCGAGCAGGGTGTCGAGAAACGCGCGCAGACCGACGAGGCGGACCGAGTCGGGCAGGTGCTTCTGCGGCAGGTGTTGTTGGGGGGGCGTTTCGACGGTCGGCAGGTTGTCGACGTCCAGCTTGAGCAGGAACTCATAGGCTCGCCTGCTGGGTCCGGGCAACTGGCCAGGCCGAACGCCATGCCGGTCGCAGATCGCACTGATCTGCGAAAGGGTTCGCTGCACACGATTCCTGAGGTTCTGGCGCTGGGCGGCGGTCATCGGTGACAAACACATCTGGCGGACGTAGTTTGCTTCGCGCACCAAACCAATGATTCGAAGCCGCCCCATATCACCAAACCTTCAGAAGCAGAAGCAGCGAGACGGTCCCGTCGATGATCGGCTCGTTGGTACTGAAGTCCTCATAGCAGTCATGGTAAACGCCGATCTCGGACTGGAACCGTGCGTAGAGGTCGTTTCCAAAAGGCTCGAACTTCAGACTGTCGTTGATGTCCTTGTAGACGGGTCCATCGACCAGCCCGCCAACGGGCAGAATACCGGCCATGCTATGGAAGCGGTGGTGCGGACGTCGCACCGGGTTCCCGTCTTGGGGGACCCCGATCACCATCGAGACGCCCCACGGGTTGCGGCCGAAGATCCAGTCGCGGGCCTCAGCCGCCAGCGTGCGGTAGGTGCGGTCACCGGTCATCTTCTCATAGAGCACGGCCTGGGTAGCCAGGGCGATCACGTCGTTGGTCGAACACCAGACCAGCGGAGTACCCAGGCGGTAAGGGTTGCGCTCGGCGATCCGGCGCACCGCTTCCAGGCCGACTCGATAATGATCGGCGAGCATCTTCTTCGTCTCCTCATCCACGTACGGATAGAGCCGCCAGTGGGCGAGGTTGACGTAAGGGAAGAACTCATAGTGGCCGTGGCGGGTTTTGCCCATCCACGGGTTTGGCCCGGCCTGTCCTGCGTACTGAACCGCCTGCTTGAGGTACTGGGGATCTTTGGTGGCGACGTACAGTTCGGTCGCGGCCCACTCCAGGTCGTCGTGGTAGGTACTCTCGCCGTAGTAGTGTGGAGCTCGGACCGGCACGGACATGGCGTTGCCGGGGCGTCGGCGGGCCAGGTCGTACATGGATTGGGCCGTCTTGAGATTGCCGGCCAATGTCATCGCTGCCGAAGCCCTGCCGGCCAGGTTGGCCATCCCTGAAGAGTTGTTTTTGTACTTCGGCCCTTCCGGTCGACCGGTGGCCCGCCAGGCGGCTCGCGGACCACCCTTGCCCCACCCGTAGTCGGACTGGTCGTCGTGCCACAATGTAGCCGGCGGCATGTGGTCTCGGTCATCACCAATCTGAACATAAATCGTGTCGGGATCGGGCTGGAGCTTGCCGACGAGGACCGCCCCATAGCGGGCCTCTTCCTCCGCGCCGGCCAGAAACAGGGCCGCGACGCAATAGGTCGTTGTAATCATGTGCTTGAGCCGGTCGGCTGCGTCGTGCCAGCCGCCGACGAGGTCGACTTTGCGGCCGTCCGTGGTGTCGATGGCGTCCTGCTGATGACATTTCTTACCGGTGACCGGATTGTCGCCGCAGCGCTGAAGGCGCATGAAACCGAGCAGCTTGTCCGGCACATCGGCATAGGCGTCGTGGCCAACGGTGAAGGGCAGCGACGCGGTGTCGCCGAATCGCACCTTGTAGCGGCCGCTCTTGGCCAGTGGGGTGAAGTCCAATCGGTAGTTGTGACGAAACGGTCCCCACGCGCCTTGGTCCTCGCCGATCGGGGCCGTGAAATTGCCGACCGAGAAAGTACCCGTCTGCGGCACATCGCATGAGAGGACGGCGATTTTCGGATCGTCGGGCAGATAGCCGATTTGGTTGACCCGGATCCAGATGCCGGTTTCAGCTTCGCCCGCCCGCGACTCGGGCGGCCGCGAGACCATCGGATCGTTCGCGGCAGCCAGTACCCCGCGGGCCAACAGGAAGAGTGCCGCAAACAGAAGACTGTCAGCTCCTGGATTCCGCATCGGCATCGGTCTACTCATCCATCATAGCCGTGATGTGCTCGATCACGCATCGCCCCAGTCGCGTAAGATCGTACCCGCCCTCGAGCACGCTGACCAGCCGACCGCGGGAGTGTCGCCTGGCGATCTCCACAACCGCCTCGGTCATCCATCCGTATGACGACGGCTCCAGATCGAGGGAGGCGATGCGCTCGCCTCGCGTCGCGTCGAAGCCTGCGCTGACCAGGACAAATTCGGGCTCGTATTCGTCGAGTCTGGGAAAGATCCGGGTGTCGAAGGCCTCGTGGAACTCGCGGTCGCCGCTGCCGGGCTTCATGGGGACGTTGAGGGTGAAACCTTGGCCGGGCCCGCGCCCCATTTCGTGTTCGTAACCCGTTCCGGGGAACAGCGATTGCGGCATCTGGTGAACACTGATGTAGAACACGTCGCGGCGCTCCTCGAAGGCATGCTGGATACCATTGCCGTGATGAACGTCCCAATCGACGATCGCGATCCGTTTGAGGCCGTGGCGGCGAACCAGGTACTCAGCGGCGATGGCAACATTGTTGAACAGGCAGTAGCCCATGGCCAGGTCGCGTTCGGCATGGTGTCCGGGCGGTCGAACCGCGCAAAACGACCGCGGGACCTCGCCGGACATGGCAGCGTCGCAGGCGGCCAACACCCCTCCGACGGCCAGGAGGGCGGCGTCATAGCTTTCCGGGCAGATTTTTGTCTCAGACGAACCGATGAAGCTGAAACCCTGTTCGCAGGCCATTCTCACCAGCTCGACGTAGGCGGGCTCGTGGATCCAGCTCACGATGTCAGTCGGCGCCGGCTGGAACGGCAGGTGCCGCATCCGGCCCAGAAGTCCAGCCGCCGTCAGGTCAGAAACGATGACCTCCAGGCGAACCGCCCGCTCCGGATGCGTCTCACCCGTTTGATGGCGATGGAAGAACCGGTCATAGACCCAGCCGACGGTCATGCAAGCAGCTTATCCCCGATACCGCGTTCTGCAAAACCGGACGAATCATTGTTGTCTGATCTCCTCGCGCGGCAGGAGTTGAGGGGCGGTTTCGTCGACGGTGATCAACCCGGTTGCGAATTGCAGATCGTTCATGGTTCGCTCGGTTTCGAGCATGCTGGCGGCGACCTGGTCGACCTGGCCGGAAATGAAATCAGGTTCCTGCCGATTGACGGCCAGTTCGCTCAGCGAGCGGATTTTGTTTTCGAGCCGGTCGATTTCCAGTTGGATCAGTTCGTAGTTGGAGCGAGCCTTTTGATAGTTGCTCAGGCGGTTCCGGCAGGTTTCGAGATTGTCCTCGATGGTTCGGATGAACTTCTGTCGCTGCGCCTCGTCTTTCAGCCTGGATACCTTCTGCAATCGAGCCTGGAGGCTATCGATGTCCTGCTGAATCTGAGCCTCGCTGGTTTTCTGGAAGAACCGCTCAAGGGAGTATTGCGTGAACAGAAGGCGAAGGTAGATCCACAGCAGGCGGTCCAGGCCGGCCAGTTGCGATTGCTCCAATATCGACGCGGAGCCCGTGTGTCCGGGGTACTTGATGGCCAGGGCGATCTGTCGCAGTTCGAGGCAACGGGCTCGAAGGGCCTCATATCGTTCCAGGGATTTTTCGGGAAGGGCCGCGATGATCGACTTCATCATCCGTTCGACGTCGGCCGTGCCTTGCTGACGGAGAGCGGCGTTTTGCCGGGCATCGACATAAGCCTGGAACTTTGGATGCGTTCCCAGCATGCCCAGGTAGCCGACCTCAACGGCCAGCACCAGCGGCACCCAGACGTCGGCCCGGCCGCTCAGCAGCGCAAAGCCCATTGCGCCGGCCAGCAGCAGCAGGTTCCAGCGGTTGAGGAACGCCGTTTTGAGGTACTTGACGAAATACACCGGACCGACCTCTAGTCTCGCCCTTCCTCCAGTTCGCTGATCAGGTCACGAATATAGGCGACCGTTTCCTGGAACTTCGGCTCCCGCTGCATCTGCTTGGAGGGGCGGTCAGCGGGCTGGACCACCAGTTCCCGCAGGATGGTACCCGGCGAGTTGCTCATGATGTAGACGCGGTCTCCGAGATACACGGCCTCTTCGATCGAGTGCGTTACGAACAGCACCGTAGCCTGCACTTCCTTCCACAGCGCGACCAGCAGATCCTGCATGTTCATGCGCGTCTGCGGATCGAGGGCCCCGAACGGCTCATCCATCAGGATGATGCGGGGCTTGAGTATCAGCGTGCGGGCGATGGCCACGCGTTGGCGCATGCCGCCGGACAGCTCGTGCGGATACTTGTCCGCGTCCGTCTTGACGTTCAAACCGACGCGCTCGATCCAGTGTCTGCCCAGTTCGTCGCGCTCCTTGCGAGGCCTGTGCTGACATTCCAGGCCGAAGGTGACGTTCTCGAGCACGGTGCGGTGATCGAAGCTCGTGTAGTCCTGGAAGACCATTCCGCGGTCGGCTCCGGGGCCCGTCACCGGCCTGCCGAGGACGAGCACGCGGCCCTCGGTGGGCGGATGCTGCGGCTCGAGGCCGGCGACCAGCCGGAGGATCGTGCTCTTACCGCAGCCGCTGGGCCCCAGGACGCAGACGAACTCGCCTTTGTCGGGCAGGTCTTCAATCACGAAGTTGACGTCGCGGATGGCCGTGTAGCTGTTGGCCCGACCCGCGTTGTAGGTTTTGGTCACGCCGGAGAACTGGACGACGGGCGGCCGGGCAAGCTGCTCAGGCTTGCGGATCTCGGGCAACACCTCGCCGATACCCACCGGCTCGGCGGGTTTGCCGGGACCGGCAGCGGTTGTATTGTCGGTCTCGGTCATGGCTTCTTATCCGGAGTCGAGGCCGGCTCGCGGGCACTGATCGCGGCCTGGGCAACCGACCTGCGGAATATGTTTATGAAATCCTCATACACGTGCAACACTAACCGCAGACCACGATTGAGAATCCCGTGACTGCCGTAGCGGTGCGGGAACAGCTCCCGCTGAATCCAAAACAGCACGCGGTCGATGGCCATCGCGACCAGCGGGATGATCATCAGCACCAGGAGAATATGTTCTTTCTGGCCCCGCTTCTGGGAGGTCATGATGATGTCGCCCAACCCGCCGGATTCGTCGCCGAACTTGACCAGCTCGGCCAGCATGATGTATCCGAAGGCCAGGCCGAAGAGCAGCCGCAGCGAGTTGAAGATACCCGGCATGGCCAGGGGGACGAGTACCTTGAGGATGACCTGACGCCGACGGGCGCCCAGGGTGTAGGCGGTGTCAATGTACCGGCGGTCCACGTCGACAACGGCTTGAGCCGAATCGGAGACGATGAACGCCACGCAGGCGATGAAGATGAACATGATCTTCTGCTGTTCGCCGATTCCGAAGAGCGAGAAGGTCAGGGGGATCAGGGCGGCGACAGGGATGTTGCGGCCGAAGATCGACAACGGCGACAGGAAGGCGTGGAACCAAGAGAAACATCCGCCCAGGATGCCCAGCGGCACGCCCATGAGGGTGGCCAGGCCGAACCCCAGAGCCACCCGCCGCAGACTGGCCCAGGTGTTTCGGGTCAACGCGCGATCGAACCAGAGGCTGGGAAAGGTGGCGAACGTTTCCGCCGGGCTGGGCAGCACGGTCGGTCCGAGGAGTCGCTGCTCCGGCTCGCCGCGCGTCGCCAGCCACCACAAACCGAGAACCATGACAACGCAGGCGATGCCGCAGAGACCGGCCTGCCAGGGCGGGATCTCGCGGCGAAGGACGAACAGTTTGCGCAAGGGACAGGATCGCTCACAGCTGGTTGCCGTGGATGCAGCGGGAGCGGGGGGCTGGTGGGCGCTTGGGGGCGCAACCTGTGCCGGTTGATCCGTCATGCCTGCTGCCGTCCTCCATCCGAAAAGGCAGTGTCCCTCACCGCTTGTTGCCAGGCGGCAGGGGACACGGTGATCATCGCACAATCACCGGCTCGCGAACAGACCCCACATGGGCGAGGGCTGCCGATCGTGGGCCCCGAAGAGGGGGTCACTGTCTTTCTGCCGGGTAGACCTTGACCTCCACGCGGCGGTTCTTGGCATGGTTGTCCGGGTCGTTCGGGTCGGCCGGCTTGTCCCAACCCACGCCCTCGACCGCAAACTGGTTGGGGTCAAGCTTGTACTTATTAACCAGGGCCTCCTTAACCGCGTTTGCCCGGTTGAGCGACAGCTCTTTCACAAGGCTCGGGGTCACCTGCCCGCGCATGGAGGCGTCGGTGTGTCCCTGGATGATAATGCGGGCGGCCCCGAACTGGCCGACCAGCTTGGCGATGTCCTCGAGCACGAAATCGACCTGGGGATCGTAGAGCTGCTCGACGTCCTTGCCGTCGATTTTCTTGGTCACCTTTTTGTGCAAGTCCCAACTGTTGGGGAAGAAGTGAATGAAGACCGTGTTGGTCAGGATGGGGTCCTCGGCCTTGATCTCGCCAGCGCTGGCGGGGGTGAACTGGATCCGGTACTCGTCTTTCTGGGAGGCGTACTTGGGCTCTTTGCCGAGCTTCTCGATGATCGAGAAGTCCATGACCTGGTCGAACGAAACCGGCTGGTGGGTGATGGAGCCGATGCGGCGGTAGAGGTTGTAGGCCTGCCGCCAGACTCGCTCAAAGTTGGCGGGGTTGTTCTGGTTGACGAAGAACTGATAATTCTCCGCCCAGTTGGTGCTGTGGGCATCTCCCAGCATGCCCAGCGCGTCGCCGGCCGGGATGTTGTATCCGGCGGCCATCAACTCGGCCACTTTCTTGCGGTTCGTCTCCTCCTTGAGATCGACCATCGCGTCGAAGATCCCGCGAACAAGGCTTTCCATGATCCCCGGGTTGTCCTGGGCGAAGTCGGCCCGGGCGAACCACACATCGGCGATCAGCTTGTTGGCGGTCGCGGTGGTCACCAGCATGCGGTTTCCCTTGACCTTCTCGAGGTTGTAGATGTCCGGGGCCCATGAGACGGCGCCGGCGATGTCTTTCTGGGCGTTGAACGCGGCCGCCGCCTGGAACGCGTCCTCGGTGTAGATCATGTTCACCTCGGAAGGCTGCACGCCGCCGGACACCAGCATATTCAGGGCGAAGTACTGAGAGGGCGAATTCTGGGCCAGCACCAGCTTCTTGCCACGAAGGTCGGATACGGTCTTGATGTAGTCGCGGACGACGATTCCGTCGCCGCCGTTGGACCAGTCGACCTGCTGGTAGATTCGGGGCATGACGCGGCTGTCGCGCGGCTTGCCGGTGACATCAACGAAGCCTTCCATGAACAGCGGGACCATGTCGAGCGTGGCCCATCCGATGTGGACGTCGCCGGCGGCGTAGGCGTCTCGCATGGCCACGGGGTTGTCGATCAGCACCAGTTCGACCTTGAAGTCCTTGCCGTCCGGCGTCTTCCAGACCTTTCCCGGCCTGAAGCCGTTGTTGGCGTAGATGATCGGCGCCCAGCCGGCCCAGACGTTCAAGGCGAATCGGACGGTGTTGTCGGTCATCGGCTTATAAGCCGAGGTCCCCTTGACCTGGGGCAGGCGCTCGACCGGCTTGAAGGTGTACTCTTTGACCGTGGTGACGCCCGTCGGGTTGCTGGCATCCTCGACCTGCTCGCCGCCCGGCAACAAAGCCACATCCGTGCCGGGCGTTTTTTCCCTGGGAGCAAACAAGTCGCTGCGATAGATCGCGAAGGCCACCAGGCCGACGATGATGATGCCCAGCACCGCGTAGAACGGTCCTTTAGGTTGTCCTGCCATGGTTCTACCTCCCATCTGGGTTTTTTTGCCGGCTCACCGCTGATGATGAGCCGGCGGTTCCCATGCGTCATTGTCTCGCTTTGCGGCGCCAGCATCTCCGCCGCCAGGTTCGCGGTCAATAGCTGCCGGTCGGCCTACTCCTTTTCCGCAGGCGCCTCGGCCAGAATCCGTTTCTCATAAATGTCCGTCAGCCGGGCCCGGAGTTGTGCTCCGTCGGCGGCTTCGGTCGTATGTCCGTTCACCTCGCTGAGAAAGCCGAACTTAGTCGCCGAGGTGTCAAAGGCGATGAAGTGCATCTCCACCTCGCCCTGGGTCTGGGCATGTAGTTGCCTTGCGACGCGGTCGGGCGGGCGGCCGGCGGTGTTCTCGCCATCCGTGATGCATATGAGATACTTGCGCACGCAGCCGGACTGGTAGAGGGCCTTGAAACCCTCCTCGATCGCCTCGCCGATCGCCGTTCCTCCGCCGGGCTGGGGAATCGTCTGCAGAGCCTGTTGCGTCCCGGCCAGGTCGAATCGTCCCATCCGCAGGACCGAGGAAGGCGAACTGCTGAAGTTGAAAAGGGCCATCTCGAGGACGCGGTCCGTGTGGGTTTTCTCCCACTGGCCCGTGTAGTCGACGATTTCCTTCAAGGCGTCGCGAGCGATGAGATACTTGGGCCGTCGGACGCCCTGATGGTCGACAACCTCCTCCTTCATACTGCCGGATGTGTCGACGAGGATGGCGACGGCGGTGCATAACCGCTGATCGGCCTGCGGCAGGGGAATCAGATGAGTGGCGACCTCAGCGGTCATCGGAGCCGGCGATCGGTGCGGCGAGGTCGGAGGTGGGGAGCGGTCGCAGCCGTACAGCAACAGCTCCAGGCTCAGAACGAACAAGCCTGCCTGCCAGCCGCCGCATGCAAGTCGTTTCGTTACCGGATTGTTGCCTGTCACGGTCTTCATGGGGCGGCTTCCTTTCAGAACAGGTTTTGACCGACCGAATAAACCTGCGTGCCGGTTTAGCCGGCCGGCTCCAGCGGGGCAATGATAAATCCGCCGCTTTTTTTGAATCGACCTAGCCCTGGAACGTCGCCTGAGGCCGGTGTTCCTGCATCGAATGCAGCATCTGCATCAGGTCATATGCGGTCAGTTCGCACAGCAGTCGGGTGATTTTCTCATGCAGCGCGTCGCTGAGCTGCGGCTCGATCTCCTTCATCAATCGGACGAGCCGCTTTTCCTGGGCCGCAAGCTCGGACTCCTCGATCCTGCCGTCGGCAACGGCCTCCATGAAGGAGGTCAGCTTGCGGGCGTACTGATCGATAAGCGGCTTGTGAGAGTTCGCATCGAGCCAGCTCGACGACCTGGACCTTGCCGCCCCGGCCGTCGGGGTGCGGGGCTTACGCTTTTTCGGGCTGCTCTTGGCGGCTCCTTTCTTCGCCGGCCGGGCCTTCTTCCTCTTGACCATCGCTTTCTTCTTGGCCATACGTGTCTCCTTTGTGCTCAATCCTCCAGAAGGCTTCGAATCGCCATCATGCGTTCCTGGAGTTTCACCCGTCCGTTGGGCTCGGTCACCTTCGCGCGCCAATCCGGCGGCAGGAACTCCAACTCCGTGCATTCGAGCACCGCCGCCAGCTCCTGCAGTTCCTTCTCGAGGCCCTGCGCGGAGGGAATGAAGGCATCGATTGCCTGCTGAATGTCCTCTGCCAGCGGTTGGTCGCGGCCCGCACACGCCGATCGTCGTGCGGCGGCCAGGACGATGCTCTCGATATCCGCCCCGCTCAGTCGCCGATCGGCATTCACCAGCGGGACGAACTCGGGCGACAGGGAGATTCCGTTCTTCCGGGCCATCGCCAGGAACATCTCGCGGATTTCGGCTTCGCTCTGCGGGTAAAACATCGGAATGTGAACCTCGGCGCGGCCCTGTCGCTTCAAGTCGATGGGCAGCAGGTCCGGCCGGCAGGTGAGCAGCATCCACAGAATCCGACCGCGGTATCGCGTATCGCCCATCTGGCCGGCGATCATCGAGAACACGCGGCTGGACGTTCCCGAATCACCCTCGGCCGAGCGGCTGCCGAGCGCGGCATCGGCCTCATCGATGATCACCACCACGGGCCCCAGGGACCGCAGCACGGTCAGCACCTGTTCGAGGTTGCCCTCGGTTTCCCCCACGTACTTCGACCGGAAGTTCCGCAGCTTGAGGCAGGGAATGCCGATCGTGCCCGCATAGCATTCGGCCAGAAAAGTCTTGCCCGTGCCCACCGCCCCGCAGAGCAGATAGCCCATCGGAGCGGACTCGAATCGTCCGCGGGTGATCAGTTCGGCATCGTTCTCCAGCCGTTTGCGAGCGACCGCCTGGCCGACGACCAGATCCAGCTTGTGTTTGGGTTCGACAAACTCGACAAGACCTTGACACTGTCGCTCGATCATGGCCTTCTTGAGATTGCGGAATCTGGCGGGGTCGATGCCCTCTGCGGTGTACCGCGACTGCGAGAGCACGGTGTTGAGGCTTACCAGACTCAGCCCGCTGGACTGGTCCGCCAGCATCTTCGCGGTGAAGTTTTTTGAGGGGGAGATCCTCTCCGTTTCGCACACCCACGACGCGAATGACTCGCGAGCGCTCGCGTCAGGGAGGGGGATTTCGATCGTGGCCACGTGCGGGTTGCGGACCAGCCGATCATTGATCTCGGTGAGTTTGTCCGCGACGAGGCAGAAGGCCAGGTTCAGTCGTTTGATGTAGGGGTTCTGGGCCCATCCGAGCAGCCTGACCAGGTTGGTTCCTTGGGTGCGGGCCAGTCCGGCCACTTCTCCCGCCGGAACCAGATACTGGGCGTATTCCAGGATGATGCTGATGCTCTTGCGCCTGGCCGCGTCCGGCTCGACGATGTTGCGCTCGATGAGCTTGTCGAGCAGCAGAAGCACGTTATCGGGGTCGCGCGGCCAGGAACCGGCTTCGCCCAACCGGGCACTCAGATACTGCACCATGGATTGCAGGCGTTGCGGGTCGCTGCCGGCCAACGGCCGCAGACCTCGGCCCAGGTCGTATTGCAGCACAATGTCCCACGTGCCAAAAACCTGGGTTGCGAGGAATTGGGACAGATTGACGTATCCTTCGCCATCGCGCGTCGGGCAGCGCACGAGGTCGTGGACGTTCCCATGGAGGACGAACAGGCAGGTTGTGCCCGAAAAATACAGGTCGGCCAACTGCTTTGCCCAATCAGGATACCAGGCCGGGAGCGATGAGCGATGAGTGATGAGTGATGAGTCATGCATGATGGGTGATGGGTCAGGAGTGGGTGAACCGGTCTGAGTCATGCCGAATGCCGCCTTCGCTCGACGGAAGATCGAAGCCCTCCAACCAGGCGTCCCACTTCCTGGGCCCTGCCCATCAACAGCCTGAACGTCGCCTCATCGATGTAGTCGGCGTCTCTCGTCACGTAGAGGAGAGATCGCACCTCGGCGCAGGAGCCCTTCGCAACCGACAAAAACTGATGGAATTCTCCCGATCGCCCCCTCTCAAACCCCTCCGCGATATTGGACATGATCGAGACGGCCGCGTTCCTCATCTGGTCCCTCAAGCCAAAATCGCGGGCAAGGGCACGGTGTCCGGTCAGCTTATAGATGTCGGCCGCGAACGAGTCTTCTGCCACGCGATGAAATCCTCAAACCGCTCAATCCTGCCACTCATCACTCATTACTCATTGCTTGTTTTTCTTTTGCCGGTCCGAGTTCCTTGGCGGCCTCGGCCACCCCGGTCGTCTCGGGGGTGACGAGTCCCATCTGAACCTCGAAGTCACGGAGAGCCTGATCGGCCAGGGCTTTCTCCATGGCCTGTTCGCGTCGAACGTCCTCGACGCCCTGGCTGGAGAGGTCGGCGGCCACGCGGGTCTTGGCCCGGTTCAGGCTGATCTTGTCCTGAATGACCTGTTCGATCTGCCCGAAATCGGTGGTCACGTCGAAATCAAAGGATTGGGCCAGTTTGGCCATCTCGGCCTCGGCCCGGCTCATCTTCAACTCGGCGTCGTAGCGGGCGATCTTTTCCCGGACTTTGGCCAGCTTGTTGCCGGCATGCTTGATCTTGGTCAGGTTGTTGTTGTAGGCCTCTTCGTGCAGCTTGAGCTGTTGTTCGTTTTCCGCGAGTTCCTGTTTGGCCTTCTGCAACTCGAGGGCAAAGCGTGCCGCGGTCTCACGATCGCCCGCCTGGAGATAAGCCCTAACCTTGGCCTCCAAGCTGGACACATGAGACTTGTCGCTGGCGACCTGGCGGGTGACTCTCTCCACCAAGGCGCGGTACTGCTCCAGCCCTTCACGTCCTTCCTTCAACTGGTTGACGGCCACGTCGTACTCGTACTGCATCTGGGCGATGGGGTCGGCGGTCCAGAAGAAATTGGCCAGCTTGTTCAGTTGTGCCTTGAGGGTATGCCATAGTTTGCCAATGATCATTTCACACCTCGCGTCTTTCGGCCGGAACGGACGGGTACGGTCCGGACTCGGTGGCGTTTTCTTGTCCGCCGAACGGGCAGAACCCTGCGCACCGGTCTGGTGTGGTCGTGTATATCGGGCCGTGGTAGTGCTGTCAATTATACGTTCGGCACATTGTTATAAGGCTTGCGGGAGGAGATTATTACCCGGATGCACCATGGTATTTCGTCCAGGCTCAGGTTCCGAGGCGGTTTTCGCCGTGCAGTTGCTAAGGGGGGGTGAGGGGCCGGGCCGATGTATCGTAAGATCCTGAGGGACCGGCGGGCCGGTTCCGTATCGCCAGGCTTTGGGATTTATCGGGTTAAGAGGCACGGGGGGCGCATGTGACGGCCGGGCTCCGCCACCCGGTTGCCGGGTGTGACCCCAACGGTGATGAATGGCCGTTTCCACTGACACACTTGCGGGAGCATGGGCAGCCAAGGCCCAAGTGTTGGCGGAATGGACCGCGGCCCACATGGTGAACCGCACGGACCAGTGGGCCCAGTACCTGCCGCCGGAGCAGCGCAGCTACAGCCGTATTGTCCGTATTGCCCCTCCCAAGCAGTTGCGCGGGCAGGCCTGCCTGACCACCGACCTGCTGGCCCGTCATTACGTGGGAGACAACGTCGGGCATCTGATTGGCTTGCACGCCAAGGGCGTGGACAACAGTGCGCGCTGGATCAGCATCGATCTGGGGCAGCACGACCCATCGGCGATGGCCACCCCGGCCGCCAATCTGAAGGCGGCCCTGGCCTGGTATGACACGCTCAAGGAACAGGGCTTTCATCCGATTCTTGAGGATTCAAGCGGGCGAGGTGATTACCACTTGTGGGTTATCTTCGGCGACAAGGTAGACGCGGGTACCGCCTGGGTGTTCGCCCGCACGCTGGTCAGCAACTACGCGGATCTGTCGTTGCCGGTTCCTCCGAAAGTGTATCCCCGGCGTGCGCAGGTTGAATCCGCGAGTTTCAAGGATTGGGTCCGATTGCCGGGTCGGCACCACAGCCACAACCACTGGAGCAGGATCTGGGACGGCGGCAGATGGCTCGAGGGGGCCGATGCGGCGAACGCGATTCTGCAAACAAGGATAGACCCGGGCCATTTTTCTTTGCGATCCGCGGTTCCGCCGCCACAGGTGACGCCGCCGGATATCACGGCCGCCAGCGTCGAGGAACAGGTGACGGAGGTTTTCCAGTTACCGCCCGTTTCCGCATCTTTGTCAGGCTGGTCCGGGCAGGATGAGGCGGCCGTCGCGGCGACCCCAACGCAGGCTGAGCCTGACGGGGCGAGCGCATCGATGCCGCCGGTTCCGGGGGCCGGCTCGCCCGAGGATGACTTGATCATGATTATCAGGGCGTGGCCCAGTCTGCCTCCCGTCGTCAAGTCGGGTATTGTCGCCATGGTTCGCAGCGCCCAGACACACCGTGGGTCCTAGCCGGCACTGCCTTTTCCAGTATCGCGCGATACCGATGTCCAGACGGATGCGGCGCCGGCCAGATACGCCCGCGCGGCGGGCAGGTTTGCAGCGAACCCGAATGTCGGAACGACCCTGCGGCGGCAGGACCAGTGGGCCGGCAATGCGGGAGTCGGGCTGGATCGAAGTCCGAGGTGATCAGGATTCATCGCCGCCGACGGCTTCGTCGATGCACTCGCGGAAATCTTCCGCGTCGATGGGGCGGTCGAATGCCATGGCGATTTCATGCAGTTTGCCGGAGATGTGGCGGCAGCCCACGACTCGACCCGACACTTCAATAGGTTGATCGGTTGCCGAAATGAGGACGACGGTGCAGCGCGTTTCGGGGTAGACGTAGGCCTCGTGAAGAAACGCGATCCCGCCCTGGCTGAGGTTACGAGGCCGAACGTGACAAGTCACCGGTTGCTCGTCGAAGGCGTCGAAGATGACCTCGAGGCCTTGATCGACGCGGTGCCTGTGCCGCTCGTACCGGCGGCGTTCGGCAACGGACAGGGGTGTTGATCGTTGATCGAGACGATCAAGGTGATCGAGAAACAAGTTCTTGTCGTCCCGTGTGCCGGATCGCTTCGGCGCATCGTCGGCGGCCTTACCGCTCATGGTGGTTTTGTCCTCGGGTATCGGCGAGGTTTTCCCGGCTCGTTTCGTATCGACCCGCAGGCAGGGTGACTTGTGTGAACGGCCTGCCGTTGTCCGATAAATCCGCCTCACTCCCGTCGTCCGCATGGTCATAGCTGATGTACCGCGATTGTCACAGCCAAGTCTCAAGCATCGTCGGGCCAGGACCGAATAGCAGATACAGGAAGCGCCACACTCCGGTAATGCGGCGTCGCATCCGGAGCCGACGCGCAGCGGCCGATCCGCCGGCCGACGTATGAAAGAGTATCTTCATGGCGTTCAATTTCTGGACCCGAAGCAAGACCACCTCTCGCGGCGGCGTTGCAGAAGAGCCGGCACCGCCGGTCGGAGTCATCCCCAGGCCGGACGACTACGATCCCGCCCCGCAGAACGTATTTGAAGACGATCCCCTCCTGGCCATGTTCCAACAGGAACGGTTCAATCTCATCTTTCAGCAGAAGGCCAAGTGGGAATCGCACCGCGATTGGTCCGAGGTCGTGCAACAGGCCACCAAGTACCTTGATCGGCAAATGGCCATCGTCCCGGAGGGCCGCGCCTCCCTGCTGCGAACGCTCACCGAGGTTCCCGACGCCGAGGTGCTCGACTTCAGCGTTCCCTCCTTCCTGATCGACATTCACGCGGTCACCAACGCCCGTTACCAGCTTTTCGTTGATGCCGGCGGATATGACGATCTCTCGTTGTGGCCGGAGGCGGTTTGGACCCATCTCATCCAGTTCCGCGACCAGACCGGGCGTCCTGGTCCGCGGTACTGGCGTGACGGTCGTCACGACCAGCGGCTGGCGAGTCATCCGGTGGTCGGCATCTGCTGGTACGAGGCCGCGGCGTTCGCCAAGTGGATCGGGCAGCGGCTGCCCACCGAGCCGGAGTGGCAACTGGCTGCGAGCTGGCGGATCGTCAGCGACACCGACGTGCTCTACCGCTTTCCGTGGGGCGACGCGATGGACCGGCGCAAATGCAACATCTGGGCTTCGCAGGTAGGGACGACGGTACCGGTGGACGAGTATGATCAGGGGGCGGCGCCCAACAACGTCCTGCAACTGATCGGGAACGTTTGGGAGTGGGTCGAAACCGATCTGGACATTGTCACCGAGGAGGGGGTGCAGGTCGTCGGCGAGATGACCATGAAGGCGGCTCGCGGCGGGGCGTTCGACACGTATTTCGAGTCTCAGTGCACCGCCCTGTTCCGCAGCGGATTCAACGCCCTGACGCGAGCCCACAATCTGGGCTTTCGATGCGCGTTGAGCCTGGCGGACGCCTGCTGGCTCGGTCAGAGCACGGAGTGAAAGACGGCATGTATGACGAACACGGCTATCGCTGCAACGTGTGCCTGATCTGCGATCATAAGAACGCGCCCAGCGCGGTGATCTGCAGCCAGTGCGGGGCTCCCATGGCCCTGATCGAGGATGCGCGACAGCAGAACCGCAAGCCGGCCATCATCACCCTGCTCGGCGAGGCCAACGTCGGCAAGACCGTCTACCTCGGGTTCCTGCTCGACCTGCTGAGCAAGCGGGCGGGAGGTTTCGAGGCCATCCCCAAGGGAGCCTACTCGGTCAACCTGCAGCAGACGGTCATCGGGTGCCTGAACAGCCGACGGTTCCCGCCCAAGACGCCTCTGGAGGTTGAACACTGGAAATGGGCGTACTATCAGGTCCGGCACCGGCTGAAACGGTCCGACGAGTGGTTCGATGTGCTGCTGCCGGACATGGCCGGCGAAGCCCTGTCGCAGGAAGTTGAGTCGCCCAAGACGTACGCAGCCATCAGCGGACTTCTGGCCAAGAGCGCGGGGGCCATGGTGCTCATCGACGCCGCCGTTGCCGCATCCGGGTCGCCCTACCCGGACTACTTCGCCTACAAGCTCATCAGCTACGTGGACCAGCGGTTTGCCACCCACCGGAAAGAGCGGGTCCGAAACCCCATCGCCATCGTGCTGTGCAAGGCCGATACGTGCCCCGAATGCTTTGACAACCCCAGAGAGTTCGCCGAAACCAATCTCGTCCGACTGTGGAACCTCTGCGACAGCCGCTTCGAAAACGTGGAATTCTTCGCCGCCAGCGTGGTCGGCTCGCTCGGATACGCCCACGATGAGGACGGCAACGTGGTGCAGGTCCCGCTCCATGCGGCACCACGCGGCGTCCTGGAGCCGTTCGAATGGATCTCCCAGCGGATGAAAGCCGTCCAGTTGTGAGGCCGGCCAAAGCCGAACCCACTACGGCCGACAGGGTTGTCTGCGAACAAGCGGTCTACACCTGCCTGTGCAACGCGGCCGGACAAGGATACCGCATCATCGCCGCCAGCGGCGGACTGTCGCCCCGGGATTGCGGGGAAATCACGCGCTATACGCCCGCGATGGGAGGATTGTGCGCCGATACGCCGGAGGCCACCGGCGTGTCGTTCTTCCCGATCAGCGACGGGAGATTCGCGGTGCTGTATACGTGTCACGCGGGAAAGGAGCCGACGGGGCGGGGCGGGAGAAGAACGTATACGCGCATCTTCGTGGTCCGGGGTGACGATCTGAGACGGTTCCGCAACAACCCCTTTGCCTTGGTGCGAGCGGCCGAGGCCGAGGGCGGAACGACAGTGGATCTAACCGCCGAGGTCAAGCTGCCACCACTGCTCTTGTCGCCGGAACGAGGACTGGCCACCCCCGCTTTCGAGTTTGCGGGCGCGGCGGTCCCGGGAAGGTGGATTGCCGCCGCCACCGACCGGCTTCTGTCGGGTAACGCAGTGGCTTTCTCGGCGGGAGTCGAAGGGACAGCCCTCGCCGAACTCATTCTGCTTACGATCCCGGCCCCGATCAGGCCGGAGATCTCTTTTTCCGTCGGGGTGACCTTCACCGTTTCGCGACCCCACAGACTGGTGATACTGGCGAATGTGGTGGCGGGGACGCGGGAACGCATCGCCGGAACCGAATACGTGTTCCTCGATGCCTCCGGCGACCCGGAATCGGCTCCTGCCGTCAATCATCCGTGGGCCCGCGCGGTCGATCGGTTTATCGAGGCCGGCCGGACCAGCGCCCTGATCGGCATGCTCGCCGATCGTTTCGGCGAGAAGGACGTGAAGGCTCTTGAACGAATCGGCGAACTGTGTCTGGCCCTCGACAGCGCCGCGTCGAACAGCCTGGAGAACCTGATTGATATTGCCATGCCTTACGTCGGGCTCAGCATGGATCTGCCGTTGGAACGTGAATTGGCCCGGCAGGTGGTTCGACTGGTCAGGCACCGATTCTCGTCGCTCATCTCCCACGCCGACTGCGGGCAATTGTCGAACGTTTGGAGGCGCATGCTGGGAGCCGAACCGCGGGCGCCTGAAGCGGCCCGGCTGGTCGAGGAGAGCGCGGCTCTGGCGGTGACGCGCATGAGCTGTCTTGACCCGGTTCAGGCCATGCGGATGGTGCTGGAACATGGGTTGACGCTCTCGGCGCACCGCACTGCCACCGATCTTGAATACGCCCGCCGGACCGTGATGGCCTGCGTTGCCGCCTGGATCCCGCAGGCAAGTGAGGCGGAACTGACCGATGCCGTCGGCGTGCTGGAGGACTGGCGTCTCCGGCATCCCGAAGACCCTGCGGCCACGCAGAACCTCGAGCAACTCCGTCTTCGCATGAGTGAGACGGCTCAAGCGGCGGATAGCGATGAGCCGGCCGAAGTCGGAGTCGCGGCGGAGTAATGCGCTCGCATCCGGGGGCAATCGGCCCGTGGCGGGCTGATGACATCTTTTCGGCACGCGCGATTTACTCTACGTCTTCTTTCATCTACGATAGGCGTACGTTCTGAAGCGGCGTGGGGTACCGTTGCAACCGTCACCGGATCGGCGGGATGGCGGGACCGCACCGGGATTCTGAAACGCAGCGGGAACGATCGGATACTTCCGGAGCGACGGGATGTCTGAGGCCGGCTCATCGGTGGCTGATTTGCAGGCGGAAATCGCCGCCCTGAAGGCCCGGATTCGCGAGCTTGAACGGATCGAGCAAGCGCATGTACAGGCAGTCGAGGCCCTCCGCAAGAGCGAGGAGCGACTGCGGTTCATCGCCGAGAGATCGCCGATCGTTCTGTTCGCCATCGAGCGGGACGGCACGATCATCCTGTGCGAGGGCAAGCCGCTCGAGCGTTTAAGCCTCCGGTCGCAGGATCTGGTGGGCCGATCGGTGCGAGAGGTTTTCCTTGATGCTCCGCAGATCGTAGCGGACTTTGAACGAGTCCTTTCAGGCGAGACGTTCACTTCGCCGCTGAGTTATCGAGAGCGCAGCTTCGAAGTCTGGTACTCGCCCGTTCGAGATCAACGGGGAGAGATTACCAGTGTTATCGGCGTCGCGAACGACGTGACCGATCGCAACCGTCTCCAGGCTCAACTCCTGCAATCGCAGAAGCTGCAAAGCATCGGGACTCTTGCGGGCGGCGTTGCTCACGACTTCGGCAATCTGCTCGCGGTGATCATCGGGAATTTGTCCATCGTCCTGCGGAAGGATCCGGTTCCCGCCAAGGTCAAGGACTTGTTGCGAGACGTGATGGACGCCGCGGAACGGGCCTCGGCGCTGACCCGTCAGCTATTGGCCTTTGCGCGGGGCGGATTGCAGAAGCCGGAGCCCACGAATCTCAACCGCCACGTCGAATCGGTGCTCCGGATCGTTCGTCGAACCACTCCTCGACGGATCGAACTGAAGGCCGATCTGGTTCCGGATCTGCCTCGGATCATCGCGGATCCGGCCCAGATGGAGCAGGTGATCATGAACCTGTGCCTTAACGCGGTCGAGGCCAGCGGACAGTCGGGCTTGATCGAGTTGTCCACCGTTTGCGAGGAGTTGGACGCCGATCAGGCGGCGGTTCTCGGGCTGCCGGCGGGTCGCTATGTCCGGCTTCAGGTGCGGGACCACGGCTGCGGTATGAACGAAGAAACCGTGGGCAGAGTCTTCGATCCCTTCTTCACCACCAAACCCACCGGACGCGGCATGGGGCTGGCCGCCACGCAAGGCATCGTTCACAGCCACCAGGGCCAGATTCGTATTGAGAGCGTTTTGGGCAAGGGTACCGTTGCGTCCGTGTGGCTGCCGGTAGCACCTTGGGAGTCTTCCGGGCGGCCGGCCGTTGCCCAAGCCGCGAACGCCCCGCCGCGAGGCAGCGAAACCGTTCTGTTGATCGACCAGCAGACCGCCGACCTGCAAGCCACCGAAGCCAAGTTGTCTTCGCTGGGTTATTGCACCGTCGGACGGGCTGATCTGGCCTCGGCGCTGGCTTTTCTGGGAACCAATTCAGATGATATTGACCTGGTGCTGCTCGATGCGGAGATCTCGCATCTGTCTCGCGTCAGTCCTGTGAGACTGATCCGCAAGCATTGTCCAGACGCGCCGATTCTCTTGATGACTCGATCGCCGACTGACGCGTGGTTGAGACGTCTTGGCAAACAGGGCGCGGCAGGTCTGCTTCGCAAGCCGTTTGAACTCGCCGAATTGGCCACCGCAGTCCGGTCGTGTCTTGACGCGGGCAAAAGAAAGAGCGATTCGTAGGCTTCCATCGGAACTGGTGCAACGCTCAGACGGCCTTTGCCGGCCGGGCGTTCCTGGCAGGGGGGGTTGCAGGTTCCGCCGGCGCCGGCGGCAAAGAGGGAGGCACGACGGAGGCCTCCACAACGGCGTGTTCGCTAGCGACGCCCGCCTGCACGGCGTTTTTACCGGTTGGATCTCCCGAGTCGGAAGCCTTCAACTGCGTCGATCGAATCTTGCGCTTGGGCGGTTCGGGTCGGGATGACGACGGGGAGCAGGACGATTGTGTCGAACCATAGCGCGGCTCGACAACAGGGACCGGTTTGGTCTGGGAAGCGGAGTCGGATGCTCCGGCCGTCTTGGCTCTTGCCGGTTTGTGAGAATGCAGCACGGCAGTGGCCGGTTTGGCGGGTACCAGGACCGCCAACGCAGGATCGATTCCGGGCGTCTTGGTTTGCTGTTGCTTGTTTGAGTGCTGCGCGGCCGTTCTCTGCACGTGAGCCGGCCGCCGCTTCACCAATCTCTCGGGTTGGGGCGCAGTTGCGGCGGGAGACTCGGGCTTCGTTTTCTCGGGCGGCTCAGACTTCGCGGGTTGGATATTCGGCAAAGAGGCCGTTCCTCGTGCGAAGACCTCGGCCTTTTTCGACTCAGCAGGCTCAGAGGGCTGCTTCGTTGCCGCGTTTGTCTCGGGCGAGTCAAGTTCCGCCGCAAGCTGAAGGTAGTCTTCGGCCCCATGGCTGTCCGGAGCGTATTCGAAAATGCTCTTGCCGTAGCTGGGCGACTCGGCCAATTTGATATTCCGGCGGATGACCGTCCGAAGCACGCGTGTATCACTCCATGGAACACCAGTGCCGCGGGCCTGGGCAAAGAATGACCGCACGTCGTCGATCACTTCGCCCGCCAGCTTGGTCCCCGACTCGTTCATGCACACGACCACGCCGGTCACCTTGAGGGCGGGGTTGATGCGTTTGCTGACCACCGCCACCGTTTCGAGCAGCTTGCTCAGACCCTGGAGGGCCAGATAGTGCGGTTGGAGGGGGATCAGGACTTCGGTCGCAGCACACAGGGCGTTGAGGGTCAGAATGTTCAGCGACGGGGGGCAATCCATCAACACATAATCATAGGGAGCCGTCTTGCTCGAGTTGATATGCTGATCCAGCAGATCGCGAAGAATGACCTCCCGTCCCACGACGTTAACCAGTTCGACTTCTGCACCGGCAAGGTCGATACTTGCCGAGCAGATCCAAAGGTTGCTGGCGATCCTGCGACGGGCTTTGGCCACCGTGGCTGAGTCGGTAAGCATTTCGTAGACGCCGATCTGACCGGAGGTAGGATCCTGTCCGAGATGGAGGGTCAGATGCGCCTGTGGATCGAGGTCGATCAGCAGGACCCGATGCCCCATCCTTGCCAGAGCCGCCCCGACGTTGATCGTCGTCGTGGTCTTACCCACTCCGCCCTTTTGGTTGATGATGGCTATGCGCCGCATCGGACCTCCATTGCCGAGATGCTGATGGATAGCCTCCCTGCCGCCTGCAATTCAGCAAGCGGATCTGGGCTTTCCAGGATTCGTCATTCTATCTGAATATGAGGAGCCGATGCAAAGCATTGACGGTTCGACGCCCCTGGTCGTGTGGTTTTTCGAGATGCGATCGCCGTGGAGAATCAGGTGGGGGAACAGGATTGGCCCCCGATCAGGGTCAGCCGATAGCGATCGCCCAGCTTCTCGACCTCACAGAGACAACCGAGCGCTTCCGAAAGAACGGGGGTTGTGAGGGTCTCGTTCTTGGGTCCTGCTTTCAACACAGTACCGTTCTTGAGTACCAGAACGTGGCCGATCCAGGGGCCGATCTCTTCAACATGGTGTGTGACCATGATGATGGTCGGTGCGTGCGGCGATCGTGCCAAGCGTTCCAAGTCGGCGAGGAGGCTCTCTCTGGCGGCCGGGTCGAGTCCTGCACACGGTTCATCGAGCAGCAAGAGTTGCGGCCGATTGACCAGAGCCCTGGCGATCACAATCCGGCGTTGCTCTCCTTGTGAAAGCAGGCCGAAGGGGCGGTGCATGATCTGGTCGCCGCCGACATGTCGAATGATTTCTGTTGCCGTAAGCCACTCGGCCTCGGAGGGCTGCCGGTAAAGGCCGATTGACGCAAAGAAGCCCGACGCCACGATGTCGATCGCGCGTTCATAGACGGGTAACCGGCTTTCAATCGCACTGCTGGCCCATCCCACCTGCTTGCGGAATTCAGGCAAATTGCACTTCCCAAATGATTGACGAAGAACCGTCACAGACCCTGTTGTGGGCCATTCATATCCCGTGATGACCTTGAGCAGGGTGGTTTTTCCGGAACCGTTGGCGCCCAACAAGGCCCAATGCTGGCCCTTCTTGACATGCCAGGTGATATCCGCCAGAATCCGCTGCCCTTGACGAACCATCGTGATGTTTGATAGGTGGATAAGGCTCATTTTGTGAAGAGCTGCAATCTGGATAGAGGCTAAGAATCGCCTATCTTGGCCGATTTTGACCCCCTTTCGCCCTTGCCGCTTGTGAGTTGGGCGGTAATGTACAGCGTCTTTGGCGGGCGAGTCAAAGGAAGGATGCCTGCGGTTTTTTTGGGGCATGGGGGGTTGCATTGAATCGGATTGTAGGATATGGTTTCGGTCGTCCGATAGAATGAAGGATGTCCATATAGGCAGACGGAATACGGTCGAAAGGCCTGAGGCGCGGTTGGTTCTGCCTGTGAGCAATGTGCGGGGTCCAGCTTTTCATGCTGGACCCCTTGTCAAGCTAACTCATGGACACTATGCTATGCGACCGATGTTTATAGGTCTGCCGTATTCCCAGGTCATCACCTGGGTGCCATGGCGCGAGGTAGTTTTGAACAACTCGGCGCAGTGACGCCGATGCCTGGACGTGAGTGGAAGTTTTCCTCTGTTTGTTTTTTTGGCGGCCTGAGGTTTTGTGCTAGCCAGTATCTTCAAAGGAGAAGAACGATGAAGAAAGTCATGTTTGCGATTGTGTCGGCGGCAACTCTGTTTGCGTGTGGCTGCTGCATGCCGAAGATCGGGTGCTGCACCGCGGGTGTCCTGGTGGACCTCCTTGAGCTGTTGCTGGGCGCGATGCCTGCGGCCTAATCCTTGTGTTGTGATCGGAGTGACCGAAAGGGTCACGAGGGCCCGGATTGGATCGCGACGGATGTTCTGAGGAAACTGATTGCGGGGATCCGGGGCATGGGTGGGAATCGCAAGGCTAGGACGTGAGGCGGGAGTAACGGACGTCACGGTGGATGAGCGCCGATAACCTGACGTGAGTGGAAGTGTTTCCCTGTTTGTTGGTTTTGGCGGCCTGAGGTTCTGAGCTCGCCAGTATCTTCTAAAGGAGAAGAACGATGAAGAAAGTCATGTTTGCGATCGTGTCGGCGGCAACCCTGTTTGGTTGTGGCTGCGGCTGCATGCCCAAGATCAGTTGCTGCACCGCGGGGGTCCTGGTGAACCTTCTCGAGCTGCTCATGGGCGCGATGCCGGCGGCCTAATCCCTGTAATCAGGGTAACCGACAAGGGTTGCAGAACCCGAGTCGGAATACGACACGGCAAGAGATTTGGGGCGAATCAGAGAAGTGCTGGTTCGCCCCATCTGCTTTTGGCGGTTGATCGCGCCCCGTCCTTGCCGGTGGTACGTCTGCCCCACTGCGTGCTCTGAACGCAGGCAGGGGTGATCCGGTACGTTTCCTGGGGACTCAAAGCATATCTTTACTGCAGAATCTGCGTGCCGATCCCCTTGTCGGTAAAGATCTCCAGGAGCAGTGAGTGAGGGATGCGGCCGTCGATGATATGAGCCTTCCGGGTTCCGGCCTCCAGGGCCCGCAGGCAAGCCTGAACCTTCGGGACCATTCCTTTGTCGATGATGCCGCGGTTCATGAAATCGGTGATTTCCTTCCGGTTGAGCGTCGGGCGGAAGGACTCGGGATCTTTGGGATTCTCGCGGATGCCGTGAGTGTCCGAGACCATCACCAGTTTTTCGGCCTTGACGGCCGCGGCTACCTCGCCGGCTGCCGTGTCGGCATTGCAGTTCAGCTTGCCTCCGCTGCGGTCACGGGCAATCGGGGCGATGACGGGAATCGTGTCGGCCTCACAGAGCAGCTCGAGAATCCTGGCGTTGACTCTCTCGATCTTTCCGACGTAGCCGACATCGATCCGGCGGTTCTCCTCCCCACATAGATACATCTGCTCGGCGAACAAGACACAGCTTGTCAGACTGTTCAGCCCGATAGCCGCAACACCGAGCGATTCCAGCGTCTCGACGAGCCGTCGGTTGATGCGGCCGCAGAGAACCTGCTCGGCGATAGCCAGCGTTCGGTCGTCCGTATAGCGAAGTCCTTGGACAAAAACCGGCTCAAGGCCCGCGTCGTCCATCGCCGCATTGATCTCTTTACCGCCGCCATGCACGATGATCGGCTGCATTCCGACGTAGTTCATGAACACTACGTCTCGCAGCAGTTCCCTTTCGGTCTCGGGGTTATCCATGACCGAACCGCCCAGTTTCACCACCACGATCTTGTCGTAATATCCTTGGATATATGGCAGAGCTTCGATCAGGGATCCTGCCTTGGCGATGGCTTCCTGCACGGCTTGGGTTCCTTTCACTGAAAACGAAACGCAAACGTTACGAATCACCGCCGGGCAAGTCAAGATCCGGCAAGGCCGCCGCCGTTATGTGGGCCCGTGACAGAAGCGGCGGCACTTCTGGCGGCTGAGCCGGTTGTCGTGAACGCAAGCCGAAAGCAGAGCGATTCAGCGGTCTTTCCCGAAGGGCAAATAGGCCGGTCTTTTACGACTGGTTCACGGTCGGCCAATTCCTCCTTCGCTGTGTTACCCCATCGGGGGCCGTTTTAACGGGCCGAGACCCTGGAAAGGAAAGGGAAGAACCGTGGGCGACCACCAACCGGCCGTATAACGGCCGGCCTGTCAGCCCGCCTTTGGCGGGAACACCCCTTGAAGAGGTTGATCGCCCAACCTGGACCGGTCGGCATGCCCGTCCAGACGGTCGCGCACCCCCGGTATGCCGCCGTCGCCACGTTCCGCTTGTCAGGGGGCATTCACCGCTCTTCGTTGACAGCCCGCCCAGGCACAATTAATGTGACAGCCAATGGCTTCTCGATGCGGTCCCAAATCAGGCACATGGACGGAGCGGCTCGCCATGATTGGGATGACCAGAGGATGACGCGGGCAATCGGCACCCGCGGCGCAGGGTGTCGTGCTCAAAGCGTGGGTATCCACGGCTTTTCTTGAACGGGCGGCTGCGGCATTGACGGCCGGTCGCCGAGGTTTGTTTTGTCTATTGGCCGCGCGGCGCGAGGCGGGTCGCAGTGAGTAATTGGTTCGATGCCGTCCTTGTGGGACTGTTCATGGTCAGTACGGCCATGTTGTCCGTCTACGGTTTGCACCTTTATATACTGCTGTTCCTTTTTCATCGCCGCCGCAGCGTCAAGGGTGCCGAGCAACGAGCATTCGTAGACCACTACCTCGCCAACACACCGGAGCGCGAGTGGCCGGGCGTCACCACGCAGATCCCCATCTACAACGAGGCCGATGTTGCCACTCGGGTCATGGAAGCGGTGGCGGCGATGGACTATCCTCGTGGCAAGCATTCGATACAGGTTCTGGATGACAGCACGGACGAAACCCGCCTGCTGGTCGATCGCACCGCTCGCAGGTTGCGGGAACAGGGTGTCGATATCGAAGTTCTTCACCGCGACAACCGGCAGGGATTCAAAGCCGGGGCCTTGAAAGCCGGTCTGGCTCATTGTCGTCATCCGCTTGTGGCGATTTTTGATGCTGACTTCGTGCCCCCGAAGGATTTCCTTCGTCGCGCGGTGCCGTTGCTGGCCCGAGATGAGAAGGTGGCGTGCGTCCAAGGCCGCTGGGCGCACCTGAACCAGGAAGAATCCTGGCTGACGAAAGCCCAGTCGGTGGCCTTGGACGCGCATTTTGCAGTCGAGCAGGGGGCGCGAGCTTGGAACGGCCTGATGATGAACTTCAACGGCACGGCCGGCATCTGGCGCAAGGCGGCCATTGAGGATCCGGCCGTCGGAGGCTGGTCTGCCGACACCTTGACGGAGGATCTCGACCTGTCTTACCGTGTCCAGCTCGCCGGCTGGCGAATCGACTACTGTCTGGAACTGGCCTGTCCCGCGGAATTGCCGAGCACGATCAGCGCCCTGAAGGCGCAGCAGCGGCGGTGGGCCACAGGGGGTGTCCAGACGGCGATCAAGCTGCTGCCCAGAATCTGGCGGTCATCCCTGGGCCTGTCGCACAAGATCGAGGCCACGCTACATTTGACTCATTACGCGGTCTATCTCTGGACCCTGATGCTGGCGCTGCTGGCCCGGCCCATGCTCGCGATGGTTGATCCGCTTCCGTTCTGGTGGTGCTTTGTGTTCGGCTGGGGATTGATGATTCTCACGGTTGTGGCCTCGCCGATCGTTTACGGCTATGCCCGCTACCATCTGGGCGGCGGCCTCGGCGGCGTGCGAATGACGCCGGTGATGCTGCTTCTTGGCACCGGTTTGTCGATCAACAACGCCCTGGCGGTCATCCGCGGCCTGTACGTACGAGGGGGCGAGTTCGTGCGCACGCCGAAATCCGGCAGCACCCGGAATGCCAGGTTCACCAGTCGCTATAAGGCCCAGAGGTTCCGCCGGCTGTGGTTCGCGGAGATGTTGATCGGTGCATACTGTTCGGCCACTTGGGCGATCTATGTCACCGCCGTTCACGGGCCGGCATTCAGCGTTTTTCTGGCCATCTATGCCGTTTCGTTTCTAACCATCGGTTGGATCTCCCGCCCGGAAGCCGGCCTCTCGTCGAGACCGCGCCCGCTGCCGGAGGCGGAGGCAGTTGCCGGACCGGCTGTCCCTGCGAGGCTGGCCCCCGCCAATTCGGTGCATGTCGGTTGACGGTGCTCGGGCGGCAGGCCCTCTCGTCTCGATTGTCTGCAGGGCCTTTCACGATGCTTGTCCGGCAATGGTTCAGCCCTGCAGTCGGCTGCGGTTTTCGTATACCTTGCGGAACGCGGCGACAATATCGTCCATGTCCTCGCGCGTGCCCAGCAGCATTCGGTGTTCAAGCCACCCGCCCTGTTCGTAGCAGATCTTCTCGCAGTTCGGGCAACAGGTTTTTGCGTAGTCGATGCCGCGGCAGCCGTCGAAGGGGCCGAACGCGCGGTCCAAGAACACCCGCTGCTTATAAAGGGGCAGCGGGTAGCCTCCGAAGTCAGGGATTCCTTCGGCCGCAAGCGCCTCAAGAAATGCCTGCCTGGGAGCCCCGAGTTCCTGGGCGTCGATGCGGAAGCAGTACAAGTGAAACGCGTGGCGCGTGCACTCCGGGATGATCTTCTGCGGCTTGATTCCGGGGATCTGGCCGAGCTGTTCGGTGAGGTACCGGCCGTTCTCCCATCGGCGTCGGGCCTGTTCCTCCAGCCGTTGGAGCTGTGCGTTGAGCAAAGCACCCTGGATCTCGCTCAGCCGGAAGTTCGCCGCAATCACGAAATGCTCGTACCACGCATGGCCCTCGCGCCGCCCGCAGTTATGAATTTCGCGACAGGCCTCGGCCAGCGCGGGGTCGTTGGTGGTGATGAAACCGCCTTCACCGGCGGTGAGGTTCTTGCTGGATTGGAAAGAGAATGTTCCCATGTGACCGATGGACCCGGCGCGGCGCCCCTTGTACTCGGCCGCGTGGGCGTGGGCGGCGTCTTCGATGACCACCAGGTTGTGGCGCCTGGCAATGGCCATGATCGCATCCATGTCGGCCGGCAGACCGGCGAAGTGGACCGGAATAATGGCCCTGGTGCGCGAGGTGATCAGGGCCTCGATCGCCTTGGGGTCGATATTGAACGTGTCCAGCTCGATATCGGCGAAGACCGGCGTGGCATTGGAGGTCACGACTGCGGTGGCCGTCGCCAAGAAGGTGTAGGGCGGGACAATGACTTCATCGCCCGGTTTGATACCGGCGGCCATGAGGGCGACTTGGATCGCGACTGTACCGTTGAGGACGGCGATGCCGTGCCGGGCACCCTGGTATCGCGCGAAATCCCGCTCGAATGCGGCGACCTCGACCCCGTCGAGCTTGCCCCACTTGCCGCTGCGCAGGGCTCGCAGGACGGCCTGTTCCTCGGGTTGTCCGTAGACCGGCCAGGAAGGGAACGGCTTTGTTCTGACCGGTGTGCCACCGTGAATCGCGAGTTGGGCTGCCATCGGCCTCATCCTTTCGTTGATGTACCGGCGTTGCTCGGTGCCGGGCGTGCTACGTACTCGATCTCGGCAGGCCGGAAGCGTCCGGCGTTGGATCATCGGCCGGGCCGGACTCCAGGACCCTTGCCAACAGCCAGCCGCCGAGCACGACGGCAGCGGCCAGGCCGCCGATCATCACGGGCCAGTCCTTTACGAATACCGCATTGGTTGCCAGAACCAGCCCCAGGCACGCGAGGATACCGAGAATCGAGTCAAAGACCAACCGAGCGGAGGAGGGGTCGTGGCGACCCGCGAGGTCGGTGTCACCGCGAACCGGTCCCCAGAAGCCTGGAGGCCGGCATCGTTTATAGAACCGTTTCAGCGTTTCCGGCGACTCGGGCGGCGTCAGCAGCGTCACGATTGTCAGCAGCACGAAGCTGAGCACGAACAGCATGCCGAGTCCCTGCCACATCGGTTTTTCCTGATAGCCCAGCACAAACCAGACCAGGATCTCGATAGGCAACCCCAGCAGGATCGCCGCCAACTCACCCCACACGTTGAACCGCCACCAGAAGAACCGGAAACATGCCAGGGGCAGGAAGAAGATAACCATCGCGTTGTTGATGAACTTGAACCAACTCACCATGTCGTCGACGAACAAAAGGGTGATCGTTGCCGCGAGGACAAACAGCAGGAGTGTGGTTATCCGACTGACCCATACCTGGCGACGGGGATCGTTTTGCGAAGGCAGCAGGTCGTTGACCACAAAGCTGCCGCCCCAGTTGGTCAACGAGCTGAGAGTTGACATGTAAGCCGCCGCTTCCGCCGCGACAAGCAGGCCCACAAAACCGACAGGCAGGTTGCACCGCTTGATGAGTTCCCCCCAGGCATGGGCCGGCTTGTCGAGCGAGGACATGCCCGCCGGCGCTGGTCCCAGTTGTGCATCGGAGGCAGACGTCCAGAACAGGGCCATGGCGATGATTCCCAGTCCGATCAATGGCAGCGTGCGCAGCGTGAGAGCAAGGAAACAGTTGAACAACTGTCCGCCGATCGCGTGGCGTTCGTTTCGGGCCGACATGAACCGTTGTGCGGTCATCCCTTCGCCGGCGGTCGGCGAGCCGGCGAAGAACCATCCCTGCAAGACGAGGATCAGGACGGTCAGAGTGTCGATGCTTCTGGTCGGCGGCACCTGGGTCAGAGCCTCCGGACGGACGGCGGTGATGCGAGCCAGGATCTGTTCCCATCCGCCATGCTGCGGTACCGCCAACCAGAAAAACAGGGTGCTGCCGAGCAGCATGATCGCGAATTGAACCACGTCCGAGTACACCACGCCGAGCAGACCGCCGAACATCGTATAGAGCACGGTGGTCCCGCCGAAGATCAACAGTATCCTGCTCGTGTTCAACGCGCACAGCGGCTCGATAGTCTGTGCGAAGAACCCCGTGATATAGCTGATGATCAGCACGGAGAACCCGAAACAGCAGACGAACGCGTATATCTTGCGGGCGATCATGGCCGGTTTGCCGCCGTAGCGCAGAGAAATCAGCTCGGCGGTTGTGACGATCCGCATGCGTCTCCAGAATCGGGCCCAGACGATGGCCACCAGCGGCATCCAGATGATCCAACTTGCCCACCAGATCCAGTTTCCGGCCAACCCGAAGACCAGGACGATCATGACGAAGGCGCCGTTGCCGGACTGGTAGGTAGCCGTGTTGGCCAGGCCGATCGCCCACCAGGGCACGTCGCGGTTGCCGGTAAAGTAGCCCTCGGCTCCTTTTTTTGATGAGCGTCGCGAGAACCATATGCCGACCACGAAGACCAGTGCACACGAGGCCGCCACAACCAGCCAGTCCGCCTTGCTCATTCTGTTACCTCACGCTGACGGGTCGCAAGTTGCTTGCCCCACCTCTTTCGGCGGATACGAGTTCGTCAGCGAGCAATCGTAGCGCACGCCTATTGCTCGATTCGGTACTCTGCCCGGACTTCCGGACTCTCCTTGTACCCGAGCCGGACAGCCTTGGCTCTGACGGTGGCGGTGTGACTCAGCCGGATCGGCTCGCAGTACAGCCTCCAATGAGCTTGCTCGCCCTCTTCACAGGTCCAGGCGATGGATGCCGCCTCGGTCGGACAGAAGATCGTGATCGAGGCAGGCCCCCGATGGCTGCCACCGGGAGGTTCCATCACCGGTGCGGCGGTCACGGCCCATCTGCCGCCGGGTCGCATGCGCTCGTTCAGTTCCTCTTCCGGAATCAGACCAAGGTCCCTGGTGTCGTCCATCCATTTCTCCAGGACCTTGCGCATTTCGATCAGTCTCTCGCGGTGCTCGGGCAGATTCACCAGGTTCGTGATCTCGTGCGGGTCATTGATGCAGTCATAAAGCTCTTCCTCTGGTTTTTCGGGCAGGAAGAAGGTTTTCCGGGGTCCGGTCAGCGTACCTTCCTTGTTGAGCCGGCGCATCTCCTGCATGGTCGGCATCTTTTCCATGTAGTCGATGTACTGGGCGTAAGGACGCCCGGGCTTGAAGTTGCGGATGTACTTGAACCGCTTGTCTCGAACGGACCGGATGATGTCATAGGTCTCGTCCATGCGGTCGCGTGCGGCGAAAACGTATTGGCGAGGCCCGGCCCTCTGCCCGCCGAGGAACGGCTGCCCCTGCATGTGAGCGGGCACCTTCACCCCCGCCAGCGAGAGCACGGTGGGCCCGAAATCGATGAAACTGATCAGGTCATCGCACACCGTGCCGGCATCCTTGCGGTCCGGCAGGCGAATCACCAGCGGAACGTGTATTCCCGAGTCGTAGAGCCACCGCTTGGCCCTCGGCAGGCCGCGCCCGTTGTCGCCGAAGAAGAAGACGATGGTTTTGTCTGCCAGGCCGTCTTCCTCCAGTTGTCTGAGCAGGTCGGCCAACTGAAGATCCATGGCGGTGATCAGATCGTAGTAGCGGGCCCAGTCGTTGCGCACGATCGGGGTGTCGGGATAGTAGGGGGGCAGAACCGCTTTGGCAGGGTCATGGCGATGCTCGGGGGCGACCTTCTGCATGTGCCGGGCGAATTGCTCGGGCGAGCAGCGAATCTGGCTCTCGTGGGTCACGGTCAGATTGAACACGGAGAAAAACGGCTGCCCCGGCGTCCTGTTGCGCCAATGGGCCTTGTTGCTGCATTCATCCCACGCGGTCACGGGGGCGTCGAAGTTGTAGTCGGTCTTGGAGTTGTTGGTGCAGTAGTAGCCGGCGGACCGGAGGTATTCGGTGAAGCACTTCACGCAGGCCGGCGGCACGGCCTTGCATCGCATGTGGTGCGTGCTGATGGTGGTAGGGTACATGCCCGTGATGATGGCCGAACGACTGGGGGCGCAAACGCCGGAAACCGAGAACGCATGCGTGTAGCGAATGCCTTCACGGGCCAGTTTGTCGATGTTCGGCGTCCGGGCGTACTTGTCGCCGTAACAGCCCAAATCGGGGCAGACGTCCTCACAGGAGATCCACAAGACGTTCGGAAGGTCGGCGGCATTGGCGGTTTGGGTTGCCGCGATCAGGCCAAGCAACAGGAATACCGCCGAACTCAGTTGTCTCATCGCGTCTTTCCTGTCTTTGAGTTCATGCATGGCCACGCAAAGCCGTGGCCATGACACCCGAGTTCCAAGGCGGCCTTCGGCCGCAACCAAAGAGGGCTTGGTAAGCCCCTATAGCAAAGACGGCGTTCTTACCTGACCGTGGTAAGGTTTATGAAACCATGGAAAGGAGAACGCCGTGGAACGATTCATCGACAAGCATCAGGCCCAGATCACTGGCACGATTTCCTGCTTCGACCGGATCCTGTTCAAGGGCCATCTGCCCCTGGGCCGGCCCGAGGCCATGGAACAATTCATAGCCCGGCAGGGCACTTTGATCAAGGACTTCGGAGCGTTCGTCACCCGCCAGTCCGAGAAGGTCAAACGGCACGCCCAAGCCACGGCCCGGCGAGCCGGTCGGCCGTTCATCCATCCAAGGCGGACCGTCTTTTTGCGGACCGCGAGCCAAGCACACTGCGACTCAGAAACATTCGCGCGAGCCGCACAGGCGTCCGGCCGCGAGGTTCTCACGAGCCGAGGGGCTTGTCCCCTCGATTTTCTGGGGCGAACCAAGGCCGCGCTCAAGAATGACTTGAACGAATTCGACGGCGCGGCAGGATTGAGTCGTTCTGGTCGCCGTGCAAACGATCATGAGCCGGCAGGCCAGTTCGTCATCGATCACCTTGAGGGCAGTATCATACCTCTGAGTGTCGGGGGCTGCACGAACGATCGGTCCTGTCCGTTTGGTGGCGCCGGCAATGAGGTTGACGACGGCCCGTCGGCTCGCCAGAGGTCGCCCTCGCCGGGGGTCCGGCGCGGCGATCCCGAATGTCCCAATCCGAATGGAGAGCATCCCGGCAGGAATGACAGGAATAGACTCTAGAATCCACCTATAGGCGCATGCCCGGGCAAAGCCGCGGGCATGGCAGCCGGCGAGTTTGCGTGTACAATGCTCCGACCAAGCTCCGAAAGCACGCCGTCAGGCGGGAAAGGACAATGATGTATCAGGCAGGCATAACGACCTTGCGGAAGATCATCGTTCGGGCAGCATTCATCGGGCTGTTCGTATCATCGCTGCCGGCGGTTGCTCAGGCTCCCAGCTCAGCTCAGGAAGCCCCGCCGCGTATGCCGGCCGCGGTGCAGCATGCGCCTTCAGTCATGCCGGATCGCATCGTGTTGACCTGGACAGGCGACACCACCACGACGCAGGCGGTCACCTGGCGGACCTCAACGGAGGTCAGTCTCGCCTACTGCGAGGTCGCCGAGGCGGAGGCCGGGCCGCAGTTCCCCCAGCGGGCCCGGCGAGTCAACGCCGTCACCCGGGTGTTCAGGTGCGACCTGTCGAAGTGTCACATGCACCGCGTCGAAATGACCGATCTCAAACCTGCAACCAGATACGTGTACCGTGTCGGCGACGGTGAGAACTGGAGCGAGTGGTTCCAGTTCCGCACGGCCTCCGCGGCCCCGGAGCGGTTCTCATTCATTTACTTGGGCGACGGACAGAACGACCTGCACAGCATGTGGTCGCGAGTCGTTCGGCAGGCGTACTCGGACGCGCCTCGTGCGGCCTTCACGCTACATGCAGGGGATCTGGTCACCAGCGCGGAGAGCGACGCCTTGTGGGGCGAGTGGTTCGCCGCCGGGGCGTGGATCAACGCCACGGTCCCGGTCATCGCCACGCCCGGCAACCACGATTACGCCTCGACCAAGAACCAGGACGGAACCAGCCGTCGCTGGTTGTCCCGGCACTGGGCCGTCCAGTTCGCGTTCCCGGCCAATGGGCCGGAGGGACTTGCCGAGTCGGTCTACTACATCGACTACCAGAACTGCCGCATCATTTCGCTCAACTCCAATGAGAAACAAGAGGAACAGGTCGGCTGGATGGACAAGGTGCTTTCCGAGAACAAGAAGACCTGGACGGTGATCACGTTCCACCATCCCATCTTTTCGACGGCCAAGGGCCGGGACAGCACTCCGCTGCGCGAGCTGTGGAAACCCGTGTTCGATCGTCATGGCGTGGACCTGGTGCTGACCGGACACGATCACACCTATGGGCGCAGCGGATTGGTGGCGCCCGAGACAAACGTAACCACGGGGTCCGGTGAGCGCTCAATTTCGGGCGGCACGGTGTACGTGGTGTCGGTGAGCGGCCCGAAGATGTACGATCTCAGTCCCGCATCGCGCGCCGAGGTCCGCCGCTCGGCCGAGGATACCCAGCTTTACCAGATCGTCTCGATCGACGGCCCCGTGTTGCGTTACGAGGCCCGCACGGCCACCGGCGATCTGTACGACGCGTTCACCTTGAAGAAACGAGCCGGCCAGCTCAATGAGATGATCGAGCAGGTGCCCAACGTGCCTGAGCGCCGCCGTCCCGCAGAAACCGCAAAGCAAAGGAGAAGAAATGGGGCCGGTTGACCTGTACGCCGACGGTACGTTCGACAACAAGTACGTCACCTATGGATGGAAACCCCAGGAGTAACCGCGGCCCCGCGCACGATGAGACCCGTGATCGGCCGTTCTTTTCAGCACGGGCGTCTGGCGGTGATCAGAAACACCGGGAACTCGTGTTCGCTGCCGTCCTGCACGGGCCTGCGAATGGTGTGAGCAGTGGTGTCCCGGGTCTCCTCAAATCCGATTTCCTCAAGCCGGATCTTGAGTTCGCCCCGGTCGAATCCGTTATGATGCACGCTGCCGGCGGCGTGCGGGGGATGAAAGATGCCCGGCTCGGTGTCCAGATCGGCAATGCCCAGCATTCCGCCCGGCCATAGCAGTTCACAGAAAGCCCTCATCACCGCGTCCGCATCGGCAACGTGATGAAGGGTCATGTTGGTGACGATCAGGTGATAGCGTTCAGCGGGCAGGGGATCGTGCTGTAGATCGAGCTTGATGACGCTCATGTTGCTGACGCCGCTCTCGGCGATTTTCTTGCGAAGCACGTTTAGCATTGCAGAGGAACTGTCGGCCCCGGTCACGCTGCGGACGTGCGGCAGGATGAAGAGGCCAATCAGCCCTGTTCCGCAGCCGTAATCGAGAGCATCCATCTCTCTGGTGGGTCGCACTTCGCGAAGTATTGCCTCGCCGACCGCCTTCATCAAGGCGATGCGGCGCGGTTCGTTGTCCCAGGTCGCGGCGGCTTTGGCAAAGTAGTCAGGTTCCATATTCATTCTTGGTCGGCCTCATCGTCCATCGGTCGGATTCTTGTCCACATGGAATCTGTCGTCAGCAATCGTCCGTCCCGTTCGCTCCTCAGTCAGCCAGCCGCTTCCAGCGTCCGGGAAGCTGTCGAACGCGGGCACATAAGGTTTGATGTCCAGCAGCGGCGTGCCGTCGAGTATGTCCAGCTCGCAGACGTGGAGAACGTCTTTTTCGATACGCAGCAGCCGGACGCATGACAGGCCGATGGGGTTCGGCCGGGCCGGGGCCCGCGTGGCGAACAGACCACGTTCTTGTGTGTCGCGATAAGGGATGACCCGCATCCTTGGGGCCGCCGAGCAGTGGCACCAATAAAGAAGCCAGATTCGCTCGAATCCCTCGAGATCCGCAAGCCCTTCCGCGAAGGGCTTGAACACCTCGACGGTTCCCTCGGCGTAGGCGGCATACACCGGCTGGATCGGCGTGCCTGCCGGTTGGATAAACGGAGTGTGAATGATTCCAATGGGTCTTGCTTCCAAGGTCATGGTCATACCCGTCCCAGCACGCCGCGACGGTGTCTACCGGTTTTTCAGAGCCGGTAGCCGCATTTGTTGTTACGGGCTCAGTGCGTCAGCGGACGATGCAGCCATCAATCCTGTGTCCTGGGCGGAACGAGACAATCTATACACAGCACCATCGTTGGCGTGCAAGCTTCCTTACCAGGCCGTGTCCGGCGCGACCGCCCAGGTCGCCGGAGGGGCGATCTCTCATTCCCCTGCGGGTTTCATTTCGGGCACTTTCTCAGGGTCATGAACCAGTCGAGCACCCGTGTATCCGACGCGGCTTTCTCGACGCGCTCCTTGGCGGTGCCGCAGGATCCCGGCGGGGGCACGATAACGTCGTCGCCCGGCTGCCAGTTGGCCGGCGTGGCGACGTTGTGCTTGTCCGACGTCTGCATGGCGATCAGCAATCGTTTGATCTCATCCATGTTCCGTCCGTTGCTGAGCGGGTAGTACAGAATCGCCCTGACAATGGCCTGCGGATCGATGATAAACACCGCCCGCACTGCCTGGGTGTTGCTCGCCGCCGGCTGGAGCATGCCGAACGCCCTGGAGACCTCCATCGTCAAGTCGCTGATGACGGGGAAGTCGATCTCGACGCCTTTCATGCCCTTGTAATCGATCTTTTCCTTGATCGTTCGCAGCCAGGCGATGTGGCTGTAGGTGCTGTCAATGGACAGACCCAACAGCTTGCAGTTGAGCTTTTCGAAGTCCGGCTGCATGCAGGCAAAAGTCATGAACTCGGTCGTGCAGACCGGCGTGAAGTCCGCCGGATGAGAGAAGAACACAACCCACTTGCCCTTGAAATCATCGGGGAAGGTGATAGGCCCCTGGGTGGTTTCCGCTTTGAAAGACGGGGCCTTTTCGCCGATCAGCGGAAGCTTGTTCTCGCAGCACATGAATGTTGCTCCTTCCTAAGGCGGACCGCCTTTTTGCGGGCCGCAAACCAAACGTTTTGCGATCCAGAAACATGCGCGCAAGCCGCACAGATATCTGGCCGCAAGGTTCCAAGGATTCAGTCGAACACCAAACGCGTTCCAGTCACGCAATGAAAGCACCGACTTGGGAGTTCCCGGTGAAGTCTTGCCATGGCCGCAAATCCGGTGCAGTGGCCGAGGCCTACGTGCTCGATATTCAGGCTCGACAACCGCGCGGCCGTCTCAGCCATGCGTCGCTCCCCGGCGGCCAACAGATGCATCCCGCCCATGATCGCGTGGATGCGGGCCTCGCCGGTGGCTGCGCGAATGTGCTCCAGCGTGTTCACGACGCCGGCATGCGCGCAGCCCAGCAATACGACGAGCCCTTTGGTTGTCTCGATGAACATTGCCTGGTCATCGATGACCAGGTCTGCTGCGGTGCAGGCCTCGTCGAGGTAGAATGCGCCCCCCGTGTCCTCATACTCATTCCGGCGGGGTATCTCACCGGTGAGCCAGATGCCGCCGCCCAAGCCGACAGGTCCGCCCCTGGTGGCGATCATCTGCCCGACGCGGGAACTCAACCAGTCGCGGGATTCGACGGGAGCACCGACGGGACGCACCTGGCCGTCGTGATCCTTGACGAATCGCGTGCGAAAGGCCGCGAGGTGCGCGTACACCTTCGCCTGCCTGAAGTTCGACAATGCCGCCGCCAGTCCGCCGGTGTGATCGTAGTGGCCGTGGCTCAGGGCGATCTCATCGACGGCGGACAAATCGATACCCAGGACCGCCGCGTTGTGCTGCATCGCCAAGCCCTGGCCCGTGTCGAACAGAATGCGACGGCCGTCTCGTTCGATCCAGAAGGCCAGTCCGTGCTCGGCCAGCAGATTCAAGCGGTTGGCGGTATTCTCGACCAGTACGGTGATTGACAGCATGGTCAGCTCTTGGAGTACCATCCCACCACAGAAAATGGGATGAGTTTTCATTGGGTCATTGGACCGGCATCATACCGGTCCCCAGATGCGTTTCCGGGCGCGCAGTTGCCGGTCGAGCATCAGCATTTCCCCCTGATAAAGGAAAAAGAAACTTGCTTCTTGGCCGGATCGTAACCGACCGAAAACAAGCCTGCGAGCTTTCTGCCGCTTCCGCCGACGCATCACGAACAAGATCTCCGCATGCGGAGTCCCAAAAGGCGCCCTTGGCCGTTGCACACAGAGCTCCATCTTGAATGACCTGCGATTCCAGATAGTAAAGCGGCGCCTTGGCGTCCACAAGCCTCGCGCGAACCACGACCGGCACACCCAAGACCACGGCTCGATGATAACGGATACTGAGCTTGGCCGTCAGTCCGGCCACGTCTTGAGCGAAAAGGCAGTGTGTCATTGCAGCGTCGAGCAGCATGGCCACGACGCCGCCATGGAGACGATCGGGATATCCCTGGAAGGCGGCACCGCAGTGGAACTCGGCGACGACGCTTCCGTCGGTTTGCTGTTGGAAATGCAGAGCCAAGCCGTCCGTCCGGTTGCTGCCGCACACCAGACATGACGGATGACACCGACGGCTCACATCAGTGGTCGCAGACATTCTCACCTGCCTCGAGCGACCCTGCCAGATAGGCGGCAACAATTTCATCGGGGTCTCTGTCGGGCGCACCGACGATCACCTCGATGCCGCTCTGGGCGAACAATTGCTGTGCCCGTTGGCCCATGCCTCCGGCGATCACGGCGTTGACCCCTTGCTCATGCAGCCAGCGTGGCAATATGCCCGGTTCGTGGGGCGGTGGTGTCAGGTATTCTCTTCGGATCGTTCTGCGCGTCGCGGGATCCACTTCATGGATCACAAACTGCGAGCAGTGCCCGAAGTGGGGGCACAAACGGCCATTCGCGACTGGTACGGCAATCTTCATATCTTGCTCCCGTGTTCGTTGCTGCCGGGCAATTCCCGGCCGACCTTGAAAGGTTTACGCCCAGTGGCCTTTGACATCCGCGCCTTGTGCCCGCTGGAGTGCCCCGGCCTTGAACTGTTCGATAGCTTGGTTAACCGTTCCCGATGCGTCCGTGTAGACCTCGATGCCGGCTGCCGAGAGCGTTGAGAAGGCTTTGGGCCCCACATGTCCAGTAATCACCGCTTTGGCTGCCAGATCGACGACCCTTTTGCCTGTCTGAATGCCGGCGCCCTGCACCGCGTTCAGGTTGGCCACGTTTTCAAACGCAGTGCACTCGCCAGTCTCGGTGTCCGCAAGAATCAGGTATTGAGCCCGGCCGAAACGCGGGTCTACGGGCGAATCAGCCGTCGGCCCCTGCGCTGTCACGACCACCTTCATGGAAGACCTCCTCTTTGGTTTGCGACAGGGTTTAGAGCAAGGACCGTTCCAACGAGCATCATGGCAATCGATTCCTTGTAAGTTATTTGTATAGCGAGCCTTGTGATTTCGGCACGGCGAGCGCACACGGCCTCGTCCACTTCGAAGCGGTCCCGCAGTATTGCAGAATGCACTATTTGGCCATGTGAGGTCTGCTACGGCCATCGGTGGGCGGGCTCTCGATTTTGAGGGCTTTGAGCTTGCGGAATAGCGTGCTGGGGTTGATTCCAAGATCGGCGGCAGCCCGTTTGCGGTTGCCGTGATGGCGACGGAGGGCCTCGGCGATGAGGAGGCGTTCCATTGATTTGAGCGTCGTTGGGGTGCCGTGTTCTCCGCCCGCTTGGCTGGTTACCGGGCGAAGTTCCGGTGGCAGGTGGTGCAGTTCGATCAAGCCACCCTGACACAGGACGAAAGCCTGCTCGATGATATTCTCCAATTCGCGCACGTTGCCCGGATAGTCATGCTCCATGAGCCGGGCCAACACCTCGGGTGATACTCCGGCGATATCCTTTCCCTGCAGTCGGCTGAACTTGGCGATGAGTCGGTCGATCAGCAAGGGAATATCCTCCCGACGCTGCTTCAGAGGTGGCAGCTTGAGATAGACCACGCGGATGCGATAGAAGAGGTCTTCGCGGAACTTTCCGGCGCGGACGAGGCTGAGCAAATCCTTGTTGGTCGCAGCCACGACGCGAACGTCCACCTTGATCGGCTCGACCGATCCCAGGGGTTCGATGCGACGTTCTTGCAGAACACGAAGCAGCCGTACCTGCATGGCCGGAGAGATATCGCCGATTTCGTCGAGAAAGACGGTTCCGCCATCGGCGAGGGCGAAACGCCCGGGCTTGTCTCGGCGGGCATCGGTGAACGCTCCGGCTTTGTGACCGAACAACTCCGACTCCAGCAGGGTATCCGGCAGAGCGGCACAATTGATGGCCACGAAACGCTTGCGCCTGCGGCGTGACAGATTATGAATCGCTCGAGCGAACAGTTCTTTGCCCGTGCCGCTTTCTCCTTCGATGAGTACCGTGCTGTCGCTCTCGGCGATCCGAGGGAGGAGTTCAAACAAGCTGACCATCGCCGGACTGCGACCGACGATGTCCTCAAACGTATACCGGGCGGTCAATTGCTTCTGTAGCTGTTCAATCTGGCTGAGATCCTGGAACGTCTCGACTCCTCCGATAACCGTTCCATCGGGTTTTTTCAGGATGGCGGTGGAGAGGCGAATCGGAATGCGCTGTCCTGACTGATTAACGATGTGCGCGGTGGCATTCACGACCGGTTTGCCGGTGCTCAAGGTGCGGCGCAAGGCGCAGGAGCCTTCGCAGATGCTGGCGCGAAACACTTCGCAGCAGGGCTTCCCCATGGCGTCCTGCCGGTCAACACCGGTGATGCGCTCGGCCGCCTGATTGAATGACGTGATCCGCCAGTCGAGATCAATGGTGAAGACGCCCTCGTTGATGGAATCGAGGATCACCTCCTGGGACCGAGCATATGTCGACTGCACGTTTACGACCTCCGGGTTCTCACCACCAGTGTAGGCACACGAATTGCATAACGCAATGAAAGCCCGACAGCAAGTGTTGCAATAAGCAACTCTATCGGAACAAATCCAGTCGGTCTTAGTTTTTCCTAACATTATTTTTAGAAATGGTTTACGTCCATTACGTTGGCATAAGAGTACTTGGCATGCGGATTGAGACCTGGGGATAGTGATGAAAATCGCGATTCCTCAGTGGCAGGATCGGGTGTCGCCGGTGTTCGATGTCGCCGGCAATCTGCTGGTTGTCGACGTGGCGAACGGGCGGGAAGAAGCTCGCCTGAAGGTCGACCTGACCGCCACGGAACCGCTGCGGCGGGCGCAGCAGGTAGCAGGACTGGCACCGGATGTACTGATTTGCGGGGCCATTTCCTGGCCGCTGGAAATGGCCCTGACCTCTGCGGGGGTGCGAGTCATCTCGCATATCTGCGGCGGGATTGACGAGGTGCTGGAGGCTTTCGCGAACGGCAACCTGGCAGATGAGAGGTTCATTATGCCCGGTTGTTGCCGTCGCCGGCATATGCGAGGCCGACGATATCGCCACGGCGGTCTTGGCGGCCCGAGGGGGGTGCGGTGAGCGCGCCTCCACGATGGCCAAAAGCAAAAGCCGATGGCAATGCGGTCTTCGAGGCTGGGCGTGAAGACGCCCCTCAACGTGAAGTTGTGTGATCGAATGTGGGTCGCCGGGGATCGATCGGCCAATCAGATCCATCCGGCGTAAGAGAAGGGAGGTTGTAGATATGCCAGCAGGTGATGGAACAGGGCCAATGGGAATGGGGCCGATGACAGGCCGGGCCGCCGGCTACTGTGCCGGATTTGGCGTGCCGGGTTTCGCGAATCCCCTACCGAGAATGGGTTGGGGACGAGGAGGCGGTTGGGGACGCGGTGGCCGCGGATGGCGTCACTGGTTCTATGCGACGGGTTTGCCCTTCTGGGCGCGAATGCCCGTGCCCGGCGCCGTGTCCCCGATGGCCGCTGAGCCGACGACTGAGTATCAGACGCAGGTTCTGAAGGCTCAGGCCGAACAGATGGAAAAAACCCTCGAGCAAATCCGCAAACGGATTGCGGATCTCGAGTCGATGCAATCAGAAGCCCGGTAGCCTGCCGGATCCACGACAGCCGGTCAGGGTAGCTACCCGGGCGAAAGGAGAATGATTCACATGTGTCCGAGCTGTGCATTGGGACTCTTGCAGTGGATTTTGGCGATTCCAATGGCCTTCTTCGGCCTGTTTGGAGGAGGCGTTGTATATGGAGGTTTCGTTGGGGAGACCTGATATGCGCACGGCTCTGTGGACTCTGTTCTGTAGCGGCTTGGTCTTGGCGGCCTACGGACGTCCGACAGGCGTCTTGGATCCGTCGGATTCGAACACGTTGCTTATTTTTCACAACGGCACGGGGCCGATGTGCATCGAGGCGCTGAATTGGCTGGCTGGGATACAGGCGGAGGAACCGGATCTGGTTGTGGAGCAACATCTGACGACGGATCCGGCCAGTCTCGCCCTTTTGGGGCAGTTGCGATTGCAGTATGGGCAGAGCCAGGGCGTATCGACCAGCTTCGAGTATCTGCCATTCATCTTCTTCCGGGGCGAGGCGTTCTCCGGGTTCAGCGAAGGGGTGAAGCAGTCGCTGACGTGGTTGATCGAGTCAATGGACGCGTCGGCTTCCTGAGAAAGCCGGCGCTTGAGGAAGAACCAAACGGAGGCTCAGCATTGCGCGGCAAGCAACATCGAGGACGGAGCCGATGCGGCATGGGCGGCAGAGGAGGCGGGTGCCGTCGAGGGCAGACAGACGGGGCGGGTATCGAGAGATCGAGGAGCGAGCCGGCTGTTTCGTCAGCGGCACCGCTTGGCACCGCGTCTGCTCGGCAGCCGGAGCGAACCGAGACGCTTGCTGAGCTCCGACAGCGGGCCGAGATCCTGGAGCAGCAACTGGCAGAGTTGAGGTCTCGCGATGTCCCGGGAGCCCCGGCCGTTGTCAGGCGGGTGGCCGTGGTCAACCGGGCCCGGTGTCGGGCCTGCGGGTTGTGTGTTTCGGCGTGCCCAAGAGAAGCCATTCGGATGGCCCGCTGTGCCGAAGTGGATGCCTCCCTCTGCTCGGGTTGCGGCGCCTGCGTGGATGTGTGTCCAGTTGAAGCGATCAGTCTGCAACCCCGTGAATCGTGATGACAGGCGGGGATTCTTCATGCGGAGATGCCCGGCTCAGGCGCCTTGGCGGAATCTGGAGGTATTGTGCAGACCTATCTGGACTGTGTGCCTTGCTTTGTGCGGCAAGCACTTGACTCAGCCCGCCACCTGACCGGCTCGCCGGAAGTGCATGAACGACTTCTGCGCGAGGTGTTGGCGCTGGCGTCAACGATGTCCTTCGACAGTCCGCCGCCGGTAATGGGTCGTCTGATCCATCGCCGACTTCGAGAACTTACCGGCCAGGCTGATCCTTACGAGGCGGCCAAGCGGAAGGCCAACGAGTTTGCCCTGCGGCTCTATCCGGACCTCAAGCACGTGGTCATCAGTTCGAGAGACCCGTTTGCGGCCGCGGTCAGGTTCGCCATTGGCGGCAATGTGATCGACTTGGGCGTCAAGACGGGCCTGACCGAGAGTGACATCCGCTCGGCCATCCGCGAAGCGATCGAAGGGCAGGTGGATCCGGATGCCGTTGCGGCACTCCGGCAGACGGCCATGCCCGCGGGTGACATCCTATACCTGGCCGACAACGCCGGTGAGATCGTCTTTGATCGTTTGTTGATCGAGCAGATGCCGCCCGGAAGCGTGACCGTTGTGGTCAAGGCCGGTCCGATCATCAACGATGCCACGCGGGAGGATGCCGAAGCCGCCGGCCTGGCGGATTTCGTGGAGGTGATCGACAACGGGGACGACGCGCCGGGGACCATCCTGGACCGGTGCAGCCCGGCGTTTCGCAAACGGTTCGATGCCGCGGAGCTGATCATCGCCAAGGGGCAGGGCAACTATGAAACGCTCAATGAGTGCGGTCATCGCAACCTGTTTTTTCTGCTCAAGGTCAAATGTGGCGTCATCGCCCGTGATCTCCAGTGCCGCCTGGGCGAGATGGCCGTGCGGAAACATGGGGTTGTCTCGCAGAGCCCTCTTAAGCGGCCCGGTGATGATTTCGACCGGCTGGCGGAGGAGGCACACTCATGAAGATTGGAGTGGCGGCGACGGGCGGTTCGCCGGACGCGGGGGTGGCGGAGCAGTTCGGGCGATGTCGATGGTTCGTGGTGGTTGGTGGCGCAGGGAGTCGATTGGAATGCTGAGGGACATTCGCATACAGCTCAAGGCTCACGTGCCCTTCACCGCCTTTGGCACTGCCACAGGCATCGCCATCATGGCGCTCATTGTGTGGACCGGTGTGTCCCAGTCCACGTCCAGCGCTCTTTTCTGGACCTTTCATCCCATTCATGTGTTTCTCAGCGCGCTGGCGACGGCGGCGATGTACAGGCTTCACAGCGGAGGCAAGCTGTTGGCAATCGTCCTGGTCGGATATGTCGGGTCAATCGGAATCGCGACCTTGAGCGATTCGGTCATCCCGTACGTCGGGGAGTATCTATTGGGATTGCCGAATAGGGGCGTCCACTTTGGATTTATCGAAAAGTGGTGGCTGGTCAATCCTCTTGCGCTGTTGGGGATTGCCGTCGCGCGCCTGTGGCCACAGACGAAGTTCACGCACTCGGGCCATGTGCTGCTGAGCACCTGGGCTTCCTTGTTCCACATGACCATGGCTTTGGGGGACAACGTGACCGCACTGACGTGGGCACTTCTTCCCGTTTTTCTGTTCCTGGCGGTATGGGTTCCCTGCTGCACGAGCGACATTGTGTTTCCGCTGATCCTGGCGAGGCGCCGATTGCCGGTCGACGCTCCGCGAGAACAAAGCGAGGAGGCGTACCGAACATCATGAGAATCGCTATAGCCAGCGGCAAGGGCGGGACCGGCAAAACCACGGTGGCGACGAACCTGGCCTACGTAGCCTCGCTCGACGGCCGCACCGTTGCCTACGTTGACTGTGACGTGGAAGAGCCCAATGGACACTTGTTTCTCAAACCGGAGTGGCTGGTAAGCAAGCCGGTCACGCGCCCCGTGCCGCAGGTCGATGAAACCAGGTGCACGCAGTGCGGTCGCTGCGGCGAGATTTGCCAGTACAGCGCGATCGTGCCGCTCGGAACCACGGTGTTGGTTTACCCCGAACTCTGTCATGGCTGCGGCGGATGCAAGCTGGTGTGCCCGGCGGGGGCCATCACCGAGACCCCACGCCAGATCGGCGTTCTGGAAATGGGATGGTCGGGAGACATCCAGTTCAACCGCGGCGTGCTGAACATCGGCGAAGCGATGAGCCCGCCGCTGATCCGGCAGGTCAAGTCGGCGCCCCCCAAGACGGATCTGACGTTGATCGACGCCCCGCCCGGCACCTCGTGTCCGGTGATCGCAAGCGTTCGCGGCGCTGACTGCGTCGTGCTGGTAACCGAGCCGACACCCTTCGGGCTGCACGATCTCAAACTGGCCGTTGAGATGGTCAGGACGCTGAATCTCCCGCCGGGCGTTGTGGTGAACCGAGCGGATGCCGGTAACCGGGCCACGTGGGAGTATTGCAGCGGGAATCAGATTCCGGTTCTAGCGGAGATACCAGATGATCGGCGAGTCGCCGAGGCGTATTCGCGAGGACAATTGGCCGCGTTGCTTTCGCAAGAGTACCGGGATCGCTTCAGAAGCCTGCTTCGCGAAGTGACGACACTGGCGACCTCTCCGCGGCCTCATGCCGTGATGAGCGGAGGGGGTTCGCGATGAGAGAACTGGTCGTCATCAGCGGCAAGGGCGGAACAGGCAAGACGTCGATTGCCGCCTCGCTGGCCGTCCTGGCCGGCCGATGCGTGGTGGCTGACTGTGACGTCGATGCCGCCGATCTTCATCTTGTTCTCTCACCGCAGGTCAAGGAGTGCCATGACTTCTACAGCGGTCATCAGGCAGTCATTCGTCAGGCGGACTGCACCAGTTGTGGGATGTGCCTGGCGCATTGCAGATTCGGCGCCGTGGTACGGCGGTTCCCGGAGGGAAGCTCGGGAGTGATTGTCGGGAGCACGTCCTATGATTGTCATTCCTGCGCTTACTGCGAAAGATCCTGCCCCGCAAGAGACAACGACATGATTCAGGCTATGAGCGAAGCGATAGGTGAAACGCGGCAAGGCGCGCTGGCGGTTGACCCGATCGCCTGCGAAGGATGCGGTGTCTGCGTCCAGGTCTGCCCGGTGCGCGCGATTGACTTTCCGGAGCGTTTGTGCGGCGAGTGGATGGTGTCCGAGACCCGTTGCGGCCCGATGGTGCACGCCAGGCTGGGCGTCGCCTCCGAGAACTCCGGGAAGCTCGTCAGTATCGTTCGCGGTAATGCCCGCCGTATCGCCGAGGAGCGGAGCATCGAGTTGATTATCATCGATGGTGCACCGGGGTTAGGCTGCCCGGTCATTGCGTCGATCACCGGGGCGGGGCTTGTGCTGGTGGTCACGGAGCCGACGCTGAGCGGCGAGCACGACTTGAGACGGGTCATCCAGTTGACCCGCCATTTCGGCATCGTTGCGACCGTGTGCGTCAACAAGTGGGACCTGAACCCCGAGATGTCAGAACTCATCGAAGCGTATTGTCGGGAGCATTTCATCCCGGTGGCCGGCCGGATTCGCTACGACCGCGCATTCACCGAGGCACAGATCGACGCTCGAGCCGTTGTGGAAGCATCCGATCATGGGGCTTCGGAGGACATACGTCGTCTGTGGGATGCCATCCGGGACGGTTTCGATACGCTCACCCTTCAGGAGGATCCGCATCATGGGACGTCCTCATCGTGAGACAGTGGTCACCATTCGAGTGGACGCTTGCCTGGCGGACATGTTGAAGAGCGTCCCGAACCGTTCCGCGTTCATTCGTGATGCGATACGCGTCGCACTCGCCCGGCAGTGTCCTATATGCCATGGTGCGGGCGTTGTGGCCGTTGGCGATCCTACCGAAACCGACAATACCTCCCCAATGCAGGCCGGGCAGCCGCACGCACGCGAATCCTGAGGCAGGATGAAGCGGTTTATGATACGATACGGGCGTAGTGGTCCAGGCAACGACCAGACGCTTTTTCAGAAGGAAAGGAAAACGACGGAATGGCCCCCGATCCCTTGACTCCGTATGGCAACCGGCCGATGGTCACGCCCATCGTCAATGCCGTGAACTATGAATACCTCTCTTTCGACGTGCTCCGCCAGATTACCGACGGCGAGATCGACGGCTATACCTACCACCGCGATGACAATCCGACGGTTCGCGAGGTCGAACGGAAGATCGCCGCGCTCGAAGGGGCCGAGGACTGCGTCGTCTGCACCTCCGGGATGGCCGCGTGTACGATGGTGTATCTGACGTATCTCAAAACCGGCGACCACCTGATCATCTTCCACGACACCTACGGGGCGAACTACAAGGTGTCGTTGATCCTGGAGCGGATGGGTGTGCAGATCACCTGGCTCGATGCCGACGAGGCTGACCGGATCGGCAAGCACATTCGGCCCAACACACAGATGATCTTCCTGGAAACGCCCAGCAACCCGCTGTGCAAGATTATCGACGTGGGCGCGGTCCGCCAGGCGGCCGATTCCGTCGGGGCCATGCTCGTCGTGGACAACACCTTCGCCACTCCTTACCACCAGCATCCGCTGGAATTGGGAGCAGACCTTGTCGTTCACAGTGCCACCAAGGCTCTCGGGGGACATAACGATCTCATGGCCGGCGCGATCGCCGGTTCGAAGGAGCACTACAATACGTTGTGGTTCACCCGCCAGGCGATCGGCAGCACCCTGGACGCCTACTCGGCGTTTCTCCTGGACCGCGGGCTCAAAACGTTTGAGCTGCGGGCCGAGGCCATTTCCCGGCGGGCCCAGATTGTCGCCGAGTTCCTGGCGCAGCACCCCAAGGTGACCCGCATTCTGTACCCTGGTCTCACCAGCCACCCGGGGCATGCCGTCGCGGTGCGCCAGATGCATGGAGGGTTCGGCGGGATGCTGGCTTTTGACGTCGGCGAAGATGAAGAGGACGCCAAGCGTTTTGTCGCGGCGCTCAAGACCATCTATCACGCGGTCAGCCTCGGGTCGACGGAGTCACTGATCTGTATTCCGTATTTGACTACGATGCTTTACCTGCCGCCCGAGCGGCGAACCATGTTCGGCGTCCGCAAGAACACGGTACGGCTTTCGATCGGCATCGAACCGGCCGAAAAGCTCGTCAAGGATCTGAAGCAGGCGCTGGCATGCGTGCCGGAAAGGGCGGTGCAGAACTTTTGAGAGCTTATGTGAAGACGGTAGGGCATAGTCGGAGCCGGCAAAGGTGGCGAAGACCTGCCGGCCCGAGCTCAACAATATGGCAGGTCTCGGTCGCCGCGGCGACCTCGACGCGGCCCTACCGACTTGACGGAGAAGCGCGAGCGAATCCGAGCGACCAGATCTCGATCGTCCGAACAATCTGGGAGCGACGGATGCGCCCGACGGGTCGAGCCGAACAGGCAACGCCGACTCGATGTCGCCTGGATTCTGTCTTCTGATCGCCTGAAGCTCGTGTCGTTGTGGAACACCAGAATGGACCGCAAGGAGGCAGAATGAAAACTGTCGTACGCTTGCCGTGCCGCAACCTGACATCCGCCTACACGGGGTTCGTTTGGTTCAGCGTACTGCTGATTCTGCAGTCAGGCGTCGGCTGCACGGGACCAGCAACCCAAACCGACGCCCGGCGTCCGTTCTCGATCGTGATGCTTCCGGACACGCAGATATACAGCGAGAAACGGCCGGATCTGTTTTTCGCCCAGACCAACTGGATCAAACTCAACCGCGACAAGGAGAACATCGTTTTCGTTACACACGTGGGCGATCTCGTCCAGAACCACGGCTACGAGCCCTCGCAGTGGAGGGTTGCCGACGAGGCCATGGCCGTCCTCGACGGGGTGGTTCCTTACGGCATCGCGATCGGCAACCACGACTATGACAGCGACGAAGGCGCCCGCAAGGGCATCGCGACGATGTATCTGCGCTATTTCGACCCCGAGCGGCGATTCAAGGGCCGGCCGTGGTACGGCGGCGCGTCGCCCAACGGCCTAAATTCGTACCAGCTTTTCTTCGGGGGCGGGGTCGACTTCGTCATCCTGCATCTTGAACTGGATGCGCCCGACGATGCCCTCGACTGGGCGCGGGGTGTTCTCGACCGGCATCCCACCCGGTCGGCGATCATCACCACGCACAGCTACCTGCGAGGCGACGCCGGGGTCGGTCGGCAGACGCAGCGAGAGTGTCGCAAGGATGGCAACTCGGGCGAGGAGATGTGGCAGAAGCTCATCCGCCGCAGCCCGCAAGTTTTCATGGTTCTCTGCGGCCACATTGGCAGTGTCGGGGAGTATCACCAGATCTCGCGAAACGACGCAGGTGCCGACGTGCTCGAAATGCTCGCCGACTACCAGGAGCGCGAGAACGGCGGCAACGGCCGGCTGCGGCTCATCCGTTTCGTGCCGGCCGACAACGAGATTCAGATTCGGACCTACTCGCCCGTGCTCGATCAATTCGAGACGGATGCCAAGAGCCAATTCGTGGTCCCCTGGAATAGGAGCCCGATGCCATGTTGCCGATCGTTCACGTTGCACCGCACTGGTCGTGGGTGTGCGTGATGGTCAAGCGAATGCTCGGAGGAACCGAAACCGACCCGCCTCGTGCCGGCGGATGCAACGTCTGTGGCATCGTGTTTCTCCTTGCCGTGTTGCTCGCATTTCCGGGTTTGGCGTGGTACGCGGGCAGCGCCGTGAAACAGGTCATCTCAAGGGGCGACGCGGAAAGCCGCCTGGGGCGCATGCGGGACGACGTCGGCCGAGAGCGGCGCGGGGGCGGGAACGGTGAGGGGCGGGGACAAATCAGCGGTTCCATGTCCCTCGGAAACATCCGGGCCGCCACGGGGGTGACGGCGGATACGCTGAAGTCTGATCTTGGGTTGCCCTCGGACGTTTCTGACCAGGAACGGGTAGGACGACTGTCCCGCCGGCATGGATTCAACGTGGCCCAGATCCGAGACATCGTCGCAAAGCGCGTATCCAAACCGGGGGAGTAAAGACTTTTTGATATCGCCCATTGGGACGAGAATCCGATCCTGCGGCAACAACGTCGAATCGGGCCGGGAGGCGATCACCCCCAAGTGGCAGAGCGGGTCAACCGCCCCATGAACACAAACCACTTCCCATAAGCGGTTTGTCCGAACGAAAACGCGGCCGAGGCCGAGAGGGTCAGGCGGTCGTCGGCGCGGCCGGTTCCGTGACGGTTCGGGCACCCATGCCGTCAGCGGCTTGTTTGCCAGTGCCCTCCGGAAACGCAGCGGCTCTTGACAAAGTCCGGACTTAGACCTAGTCTAATCATCGTGGAGGATCTGATCGCCATTCTTCGTCGGCACGGCATTCACCCGACGCCGCAGCGTCTTGCGGTAGCTCGGGTCGTGCTCAACCGTGAAAGCCATCCTTCGGCCGAGGAGGCTTGGGCGAAGGTTCGCAAGCGATGTCCGACCATCTCCCGGGCCACGGTCTACAACACGTTGAACCTGTTCGTGAAAAAGGGATTAATGAGGCAGCAAGTGCTCAAGGAAGGATTGGCCCTGTTCGATGCCGAAGTCCGGCCTCATCACCACTTCATCGACGAGCAGACGGGCAAGGTCTACGACGTGCCCTGGGAGGCTCTTCGCGTGACGGGTGCGGAATCGCTTCGCCGGTTCACAGTTCGGGAGTATCAGGTCGTCCTTCGCGGCCGCAGGCAGAAGAAGTAAGTTTTTTTCATCATGATTTGGATGATATCTAAAACGGGACTTAGTCTTGCACTGCTCTTCACTCAGAAAGGAGAACGCTATGAATGAAAAGAAACTGACCAACGAGGTCGGAGCGCCGGTTGCCGACAATCAAAACGTTCTGACCGCCGGGCCGCGCGGCCCGATGTTGTTGCAGGACGTCTGGTACCTGGAGAAGCTCGCTCACTTCGACCGCGAGGTTATTCCGGAGCGGCGGATGCACGCCAAGGGCTCGGGGGCTTATGGAACGTTCACCGTCACGCACGACATCACCCGCTACACCAAAGCCAAGATCTTCTCCAAGGTCGGCAAGAAGACCGACGTGTTCGTCCGGTTTTCCACGGTGGCCGGGGAGCGCGGGGCGGCGGATGCGGAGCGAGACATCCGCGGGTTCGCCATCAAGTTCTACACCGAGGAGGGCAACTGGGACCTGGTGGGCAACAACACGCCGGTCTTTTTCCTGCGAGATCCGCTGAAGTTTCCCGACCTCAACCATGCCGTGAAGCGCGATCCCAAGACCAATCTGCGCAGCGCCCGCAACAATTGGGACTTCTGGACGTCGCTGCCCGAGGCCCTGCACCAGGTCACGATTACGATGAGCGATCGGGGCATTCCGTATTCTTACCGCCACATGAACGGCTACGGCAGCCACACGTTCAGCCTCATCAACGCCAAGGGTGAGCGATTCTGGGTCAAGTTTCACCTGAAGACCCGGCAGGGAATCAAGAACCTCACCGACGCCGAGGCCGAGGCCATCATCGGCAAGTGCCGGGAAAGCCATCAGCGCGACCTGTTCGAGAGCATTGAGAAGGGCGATTTTCCCAAGTGGGACATGAAGATCCAGGTGGTCCCGGAGCAAGGCGCCGCCAAGTTCCCGTTCAATCCGTTCGATCTGACCAAGGTCTGGCCTCATAAGGATTATCCGCTCATCGACGTGGGCGTACTCGAGCTGAACAAGAACCCCGAGAACTACTTCGCCGAAGTTGAGCAGGCGGCGTTCAACCCGGCCAGCATCGTGCCCGGCATCGGCTTTTCGCCTGACAAGATGTTGCAGGGGCGGCTGTTCTCCTACGGTGATGCCCAGCGTTATCGCCTGGGTGTCAATTATCATCTGATCCCGGTCAACCGCGCGCGTTGCCCGGTCCAATGTTTCCATCGCGACGGCAGGATGCGGGTGGACGGCAACTACGGCGGCACTCTGGGCTACGAGCCCAACAGCTACGGCGAGTGGCAGGAGCAGCCGGAATTCCGCGAGCCGCCTCTGGCCATCGAGGGCGCGGCCGACCACTGGAGCCACCGCCAGGACGATGACGACTATTACTCCCAGCCCGGTGCCCTGTTCAGGCTGATGAGCCCCCAGCAACAGGAGGCTCTATTCGGCAATACGGCCCGGGCGATGGGCGATGCACCGCGGGAGATCAAGATCCGCCACATCGGGAACTGCCTGAAGGCCGACCCCGCCTACGGCGAGGGTGTTGCCAAAGCCCTGGGCATCCCGCTGAGCGAAGTGCCCAAGTAGGGCCGGCGACGGAAACGGCCCTGACCGGCTGCGCGGATTTCCCGGATCATACACGGCACGCACGGCGAACGAATCGGAGGGTCGCCGGCGCTCGCTACAGGCGTCGCCGACGTTCATTCGCGCGTCGCACTTCGTGTGGAAGGCCTCGCGTGGTTTCCTGCCAGGCGGAGGGCAGGCATGGTTCACATGTCGACGCCGATTCGGGCCAAGACGCCGCGGCGGAAATAGTGCTTGACCTCGCGCATTTCGGTGACCAGATCGGCGATTTCAATGAGTCGCGGATGAGCCGCCTGACCCGTGATGACCAGCTCCAACGGTTCGGGTTTCTCAACGATCAACTGGAGCAGCCAGTCCAATGGGAGAAGACCAAGCTTCACGGCAACGTTCGCCTCGTCCAGAACGACCATGTCGTACTCGCCGCCGTGAACCGCGGATTCCACCTCACGCAGACCGAGTGAGGCTATCGTCACGTCCGCCGGCGTCGCTTGTCCCCGAACGAAGTGCGGAAGTCCGAACTGCCTCAGCACCACCCGATCGGACAAGCGTGCGAAAGCGCGCGACTCACTACTGTCCATGCCCTTGGCGAACTGGGCGATAAACACCCGATGGCCGGCACCAACGGCTCTGAGCGCCAAGCCCAGGGCGGCAGTGGTCTTGCCTTTCCCGTTGCCGGTATATACGTGAACGTAGCCTTGTGGCATATCAGGACTCCTCCGCCTTGTCGCGTTGTCATTTGTTTTCGTGAGGTTCATGCCGCCTGGCCCCACGTCAGTCCAAGTCATATAGGCCGTTGTCGGCCGACAGAAACCCGGTTGGGACATCCCCATGCGGCCGCACGTTGGGCTGGTCGAACGCATAGGTGTCGGCAAAACGCTTGATCCACGACTCGGCATGGCCATCGGCAAACACCACGTTCGTGCGTTTCAGGTGGCGATATCCCTGGGTGCCGGCCGATCTGCCCGAAAACGAGCCGTCGCGGCCCTTGAACGGCGACCGCATGAATTTGTTGGCCCCGGCGACGTACTCGCCATCGCCGAACAAGGTGCAGCCGGCCGATCGTCGGATGTCTTCGGGACGAGCCGGGTTCTCTTTGACGACGAGCTTGCCGGTTGGGACGGGCGGCCATTCCAAGACCTCCGCGTAGTATTCGCAATACCCCACGTAGCTGCTGTTGTAGTTGTAGCCCGTATGGGAGTAGTCCACCCAGTTGTCACCGCCCTGATAGCTGGGACACTGATTGATCTCGTCGATCGTCTTGCCCTGCCAGAGAAGGCCCGGCTTGACCGTGGCCTTGCGCTGCCCGCCTTCCCATCGGTAGTGGACCCGCAAGTCCCAACCATACGAAACCGATCCGTCGGGACTGCCGTAGAGATACGGCGGAAATCGTCCGTGCGTGGTGGCGTAGGAATGCGCCGCGACGCCCATCTGGTGCAGGTTGCTCAGGCACTGTACGCTGCGAGCGAGATGCCTGGCTCGGCCCAACGAGGGCAGCAGAATCGCCAGAAGCATCGCGATGAGCGCCGCCACGACGAGCACCTCAATCAGGGTGAATCCGCGTCGCTCACGCTGACGGCCGTTCATCGTGATTCTCCGAAGACTCACAGGCCTTTGCAGTCCGGATCGGCTGCCACATCCGGCCCGGAGTAGCATCTCTGGACGACGGCGAAGTCCGCCTGATCGATGTCTCCATCCTGGTCGAGATCGGTCCGCTCGCATCCCGCGGCCGGTGGCCCGAGTCCCGGACCGGTGGCGCAAGACTCAAAGAAGGCCATGTCATCCACATCAACGTCCGTATCACAGTCGAAGTCTGGAGCCGGAGCGTCGGGATCGACATCGGCGACCGCGTCGATCTCAGGCGTCATACCGCTGCCGACCGGGTTGTCGATGCGGATGTACCGAAACCATTGGAGGCCGACGTCGTCGAGGTCGAATCCCGTACCACCGGCGCAGTAACCGTACTTCCGCGCGTAGTGGGCCAGCGAGTGACCCACGAAATCGGCCGGTCCGAGGTTCGGGTTGAAGGGAATCAGCGGGTGCGTCGGTGCTCCCCACCAGCCGTTGTGGGGCAAACCGGACGGGGCATTATCGGGGTCGTAGATCCGGCCCAGCGTGGGGGCGAACATGTCGGCCCCGGGCGGGTTGTCAAACGTGTACCAGACCGTCATCTCGGGATATGCGGGATCATAGTGCTGGGCCACGGAGACCGTGCCAGGCTCGGCCCACATGCTTGACGTGCCGATGATGCACTGGCTCGGGTCACCGTTGCGCCAGTAAGAGCCACCGTTGATGACCTGAAAGGCGTTGCCGAAGATGATGAAGTCGATTCCGCACGGATTCCGCGGATCGTTCTCCACCGCATGGTCAAACGCAAGGACCAAGCGTCCTCCTTCACCGATAGACACCATCTCCCAAACGCGAAATGCCGGGTAGACCGGAACTACGGTAATCGGATCGGTCGGCGGACCGGTCCACCAGTCGCCAGTGGTATCTATAGTCGGTCGCCCAAGTGAAGCCTCGGGCAGGTTAAAGGGCGTGTTCCAGATCCAATCCACTGGGACCGGGCCGCCTTGCTGGTACTCGACGACTTCAACGGCGAAATCCGAGGGGCTGTAAACGTAGTCATAGGCCACGGCAACGGAACCCATCGCTACCAGGATCGTTGCTGCACACGTAACAATCGTTCGTGCCATCTGTGTCTCCTCCAACAGCAAAGGCCGACCTCGCCCCGCGAAGGAGCGAGGCCGGCGCGGTTGCGCTTCCTCTCATCATCTACGACGCAGGACACATAGTGATCCAGTCAGGAACAGTGATGAGCTGGCGGGATCGGGGACCTGTGCGGGGACCGGTTCAGATGGTGCGCTTCCGGAGAAGCCGGGGGCCCAACTCCAGCCATCCCAGCAGTTGTTGGTCAGTGTTCGGCCTGACATACCCGTACCGCTGAAGCCCCAGCTCGGACTGTCCCCGCTACCGCTGAGCCAGTAGCTCCAGTAGCCGGCGCTCATCCAGCCTTCCTTCCAGTGGTCGGCAGTATCGGTCGGCACGCGCGAGTCATTCGGACTGCCCATCGCCATGCCGCCGGCGTCGAAGCTCAAGGCAGGCGAGACTCCGAACACGCCGTCATTGTCGAGGTCGTAGCCCATGCCATAGAGCGCGGCGCCGTAGCCGCCCGATCCGCTGACGAGCGCGAACAGCCGAGCGTCGGCCGCGACAATGTCCCGCAGCATGTCCTCACCCTTCTTCGTGCCATCCCAGCGATAGCCCCAGACCAGCGATTCCGCAGACGTGCCGTCGTTCCAGTCGATGATGAAACCGGCACGATTACTGCCCTTGCCGATCCAGTAATCGATGTCGTCGAACGTGACCGCCTGAACGGGGCCGGTCTTGAGCAATCCCATGCACAACACGACACCCGCAAACAAGCGCAGCGATGCTCGCCGAGATTTGCGTCGCGCGGTCAACAATGCGCAAGTCAAGCCGATGAGGGCCAACGACGCCGGCTCGGGCGCGACATTGATGACGCCTATCCCCTGTCCGGCCGGCAATCGGAAATCGAAGCCGCCGGTTCCTGTGGTCAGCCAGTTATCGAGAATCGGATTGCCAAGGCTGTCCAAGAAGGAACCGTTGCCAGGAATGTCCACGAGCTTCACGAACCGGATGTTATTGAGATCGACCTGGCCGCTGAGTACCAGCGGCTTGTTGATCAGTTCCGCGAGATCGAAAGGTGTGCCGTATCCGGCGGCGTGCTTACCGGCCAAGTTGTATACGTTGGACACGTCATAACCGGCGAACGCGCCAGAGCCCGCGACCGGAGCCGTGTTGGTTGAAATGCCGTCGAAGCGAACGAAATCAACACCGTTGGTGGAAACCTCCACATAGGCGAACTCTGCGAACAGCCCATTCGGCGAGCCGTACGCAAATCCGTTCTCGAACACCGCGAAGTCGTGACCGGCACCGTCGCGGATGCCCGTCGGGAAGGTCACCGTGAGATAGCCGGGCGAGTCTCCACCGGCGATCTGCGCGGCGTCCAGATCGCCCAGGCTGTTGTAGCCGGTGAGCGAAATGCTGGTGCTCCCACGCGGGGCAAAATACGTGCCTGCTCCCAGCGGAAGGATCCGGTCGGCCCACTCCACGAAGAGCGGGCTGCCGGCGGGGATCGCAGGATCGACCCCGTGGGCGGTGTCGGCGGGCCCGCTGTAAGGACCTGCCAAGGTCGGCCCGCCCCAGGCAGCGGCAATCAACCCCATACCTGTAATCAACAGCTTGCGACGATACATGCTTTACCTCCTGCTCCCCGATGCGCGCGGGGAATCCCCCTGAACGATGTCAGACTCGTTTGATTCCTCGTGTTCGAGGGGTGGCCAAGGCACGGTACGGCTGTCCAGGGGAGCGACAGCCGATCCCTTGGTGTCCCGAGCGCGAGGACACATTGTGGCCCACCGCGTTCGGGAAACGTCAAGGCTGCTCGATCATCTGTGATAAAGGGAGCAAGACCTTGCGGTCCCAAAAACGCGAGGACCCTTAGGCTCCGACAGGCAGGTCTTCCGGCTCAGAGCTGCTTCCCGCTCGCCTTCCCATCGAGGCCCGTTGCAGGCTCGACAGTGGCATACTGAGCGGGACGCCGGCGGGCTGTTAACCACGAATCATGATGCCCGCCGCCCATCACGGCGGCGCGTCCGCGGTGGAATTCCCTTCTCGTTCCGTGAGAAGGGTTACCACGCTTCCCTTTTCACCCGGTTTCCGCAGAACGTTCAGCGGGTCTCCGGGTACCTGTCAACGGCGGAATACTACCACGGCGCGGACAAGTGTCAAGAGGGTCTTGTCGAATTGCAGAACAATCACGTTGCGGAATCGCTGAACGGCGCCGCATCGCCTCCCCAGCCCAAGATGAACAGTTGTGAGCCGAGAACGGCTTTGGCGATAGCGCCAGGGCCTTTTGTGTCCAAAAGTCGTGACTACATTTGGACGACCTCGTCGCTTAGCCGCAACCGTCGGCGCAGATCCAGCCTCAATCACTGAAACGGAACCTCCTGGGCCTTGTCGGGATCGTCACGCACGGCAGGTAGATGGGATGTTCTTCGGCGTCGACCGTGCGAGCCGACGGGACGAGGTCTGCACCCTTGTTCTTCTGGAACTCTTGCACCGGGGTTCGCGGGGCCTCGCCGAGCCTGCCAGCCCTCATCCACCGGCCCAAATGCTCCATGAACCGGGTGTGTGGGGTTCCGACAGGTTTAGGCCGCGGTTGTTCGCCCTGATTTGCAGAGGTTCGATCCGAAGACACCGCCATTGCCGAAGGCAGAGGCCGCCCGCCAAGCGGGCCCACTGATGTTGATTCCCCGCGGCTCCAGAGCCGGGCGCCCGGACGGCAGTCAGTAAGCCAGCCGGATCTGTATTGCTCCGCGTTGGGGCGGGAGACTCAATGTATCGCGGGTAAAGCTGGTGGTCGGCTGCTCGTTCACGGTGACTCTGGTCAGATTCCGGCCCGCGGGGTGGCGAAGCCGGATGTCGATCGACGCGGGCAACCGGGCGGCGGGCGGATCAAGCCGGATACGGATCTGGCTCGCGTCCTCGTCGGACTCGATCACGAATGATAGCGGCCCGAAGGCGGTGGCGGCATTGCGGACCTCGATACGTTTGCCGGCCTCCAGCCACGCCTGGGGGATTGCGTGTCCGATGAGCAGCCGCTCGCCCTCTTCGCGCAGCAGCATCATCCGCAGGAGGCGAAGCTGCTGTGTGCCCGAGTAGAGATGCGGTGTGGTCGGGGTAGGTTCGCCGGTCATGATTTGTGTGACTTCCACGCCACAATACGTGTCGCGCCCCATGCCATAGGCCAACGTTGCGTAGAAGCCCAGCAGCGCTCGGCGCACCTCATCCCGCCGCAGGCAGTTCAACCAGTAGCCGTAAGTGTACGCGTGATCGACGCCGCCGTCGAATTCGCACATGCCCATGATCAAGCCCCCGCGCCGCTCGAGGGCATCAACGACCCAACGGGCGCGCTCATCGGCGGCGGGCAGGAACTCGCTCTCCAGGAACATCGACGCGATCAGCCCGTAGTAGCCGCCTGCCCTGTAATTCGTGCTCTTGAGCAGACGGTGCGTATCCGGCTCCATCGGCAGCAGTCTCATGCCGTCGCGTTCGAAAGCCGCAGCATCCATGGAGCGCAGAATATCGTTGCGGTAGGCGGTTGCCTCGGCGGTGAGTCGTCGGGATTCATTCTCCATGCCGACCGCCGCCAGCGCCGCGGCCGTATGTTCCAGACCGATGCAGCAGTAAGCGTCGGCATAGTAGTTCACCGTCCGCTCCTGATAGTCCGCGTAGGGAGTGAAGCGGATCAGGCCGTGGGTCACGGGTTTCGGGTCCGCCGTGGTTGTGGTCGGCAGGCGGCGTTGGGCGATTGTCCAGTCGCACATTTTCACCATTGCCGGGGCCATGCTTCGCAACCACGCATCGTCACCGGTCATTCGATGATGCTCACACAAGGCGAAGAGCAGGGCCCCGTGGTCCGGCAGGCCGTAGTTCACGAAGAAAAGACCGTCAGGCCGCAGAAACGTCAACAGTGATTCGAGATATCGGCGGGAATCCTCGTGACGTCCCCACAGATCGAGGGCGTGGCAATAAAGGGCGGCGGAGTAACCGTAGACCTGTTCGTAGAAGCCGGCGCCGTCGTGCGGCTCATACACATCACCCTTCTTGTCCACGTCGAGGTAATTGTACGCCAGCCACGCTCGACAGGCGTCGTTGATTCTTGGTTCCGGGGTATTGACGACCGTGCCCGAGTTCAAGATCGCGGTCCAGCTTTGCCTGACCTCGTCGAGGCGCCGCTCGAATTCGCCGGCGTCAACCTCGGACACCGAGGCCGCCTCCAGTGGCAGAGCCATTTTGAAGCAGACCCCGGCCGTGCCTTGAGCGGCCACACGGAGGCTCTTGCGCAGCGGTTCTTTCACGACGGTATTGGGCGCACAACGCAATACGATGTCCACATCGTGCGGCGTATCTGACCGGTTTGAGGCCTGCAAACGGCAATATGCGTACAGATCCTTTTCGGGGCTCATGGTTTCGGACCAGCCGAAGACGGTCTCTTGATATACGAACTGCTCGTGCCTCCAATCGGCAACCACGATGGGAAGGTAACCCTGAAGCAGGCGCTTCGTGCACCCGCCTGTCCCGAACCGCACCGCCGGCGATGCCACCTCGAAATACGCGACGGTTCCGGTCTGCTCCCATGTCTGGGTGTCGTCGGGGATCTGGATCGTGCCGTCGTATTCGACCCCGATCTCATACCGGTGGTCCTTGACGCCCACGACCTCGCGCGGCTTCGACATCGCCGGCAGCACATCGGCGACGCTCTCATACGTGGGATCAAACGGCCGGCGGAGAATGTTTGCGCCCAGCGGTTCGTGATCCTTGAGTTGCTGCAAGCGGTGCTCATCCGTCGCTGTGACCACGGAGACCGGCACTGTCCTGGTTGCAGCCATAGGGCCGGGAGTGGACCGACCCGAGACAACGGGTTGGGCCCCAAGACCGACGGAGAAGAGCATCACGCCCTGCCACGCCAGTGCCAGGATGATTTGCGGTCTGACCATTGTGTCTCCTCCTTCTGTCCGGCCGCTTGTTCCGAAGGTTCGCAGATTGGCCGCCGGCCGTGCTTACGCGGATGCCTCGCGGCCCCAGGAATGGCCCACAAGGGCCTCGCGGGTCTGCTCAAGGATCTGCTGGTAATTGGGATAGCCGCCCTTCTCGGCAAATGCGGCGAACATCACCCGGCGGCGGTCCGTGGTGACGCCGATGGCCTCGGCATCGTTATAGTCGCTGGCAATGAAGCCGCCGTCGGGCGTTCCCCACTCGTCCACCAGGCGATGCGCTTGAGCGCGGATTTCCTCGTAACTACCGCGGGGCAAGGTGGACTGGGTATCCACGATCGACTCGAAGCAGATTCGTCCCCGATATCGCCGGCCGATGTCTTCGATCCCAACCGTGTTGGGCTGCTGAAGATTGATGACCTCCAGGCCACAGTCGATCAGCTCCTCGATCAGTTCGTTGACGTGCCCGCACGAGTGCATCCAGGGATGCATGCCGGCCGCCTTGATCTCGTCGAACCATCGCTTGTATCGAGGTTTGAAGAATTGTCGAAAGAGTTCCGTGCTGATGAAGGCCCGATCCTGCATGCCCCAGTCATCGGCCATCGCCGCCGCGTGCATCCGGCCGCTGGCGATGCGCGCGCAGTTGCGGAAAACCCGGAGGTGGTGATCGAGGATCCGCTCGATCACTTCGTGGATCTTATCCGGCTCCTCATAGAAGTCGATGAGCGTTTCGGTCATGCCGTGAATCATGTGCAGGCGTTCAAAGATGCCGTTGCCGAAACAGAACATGACGAAACGGTCGTCGGCACCTGCGAGCTGCTCCTGGAAATCGCGGTATCGGCGGGGATCGTCGGGGTCGGGCCATTGATAGTCTGCCAGACGCGACCAGTCCTGCAGCGGATGACCGACGACCTGGCCGGTGTTCGAGACCTCCGTGCGTTCCCACACGCAACCCCATTCGTCTGCCGCGCGCTCCTTGAAGGCCCAGGTCCAGCCGGTCGGGTCGTGCGTCCATACGTCATAACAATCGTTGACCCCCACCACGTCGAACTTCATCGGCAGGCGTGGGGGCTTCGAGAACGTGATCGCCCGTTCAACAATCTCGCGTCTGGTCATGAGAGGGAGCCTCTATTCGTACCGTCCGGCCTCTCGGACTTCGGCCAGCAGGGCCTGATACGTTTCCAGAGTCACACCGGGCGGAATCGAGTGGTCGGAATGGTAGATGTAGCCGCAATACGGCATTGCCGCGGCCAGCTTGGAGCGGACCTCTTCGCGGATCCGGTCGCGGTCGTTGCTCATCAGGACGGTGACGTCGATGTTTCCGCAGAATCCGAGGCGCCGGCCGTACTTCGGCGCCAACTCGCGAACATCCATGTTCGCCTTGGCCTCCAAGGGGTTCAAGGCGTCGATGCCGGAGTCGATCAGATCGTCGATGACCACCCGCACGTCGCCGTCCGTGTGAAAGATGATTGGCATTCCTCGCTTGCGGAACTCATCGAACAGCCGTTTGTGGCACGGCTGGACGAACTCGCGGTAGTGCGCGGGACTCATGAACGGCCCGTTGCGATAGGCCATATCACCGTAGACGAAGGCACCGTCGCAGACCATGCCCTCGGCCTCGACGATTTCAAGCATTTTGATATGCAGGTCCGTGTAGGTCTCGAAAAGATCGTGCACCCATTCGGGGCGCTCGATCATCGAGAGCAGCATGATCTCATGGCCGACCACGTCCTTGAGGTTCTCAAACGGGTCGGCCACACCGTAGCAGACGAATCGTTCGGCCTTGCGGGCCCGCTGGTACAACGGCCAGAACTCATTCCATCGCACCCGGTTTCGCGAGGGCGTCAGGAGGCCCTTAACCTCGGCCCATTTATCGGGGGTGTCGATCCCGAAGCGGACGTGCTCGGGCGTGCCCATCTTGTGTTTCCACCACCGCAGTTCGGCCCAGTTACCGTCGCGCAGGAGGATCCACTCGTCGGTCTCTTCGAGGATCTCCGGTTCGATGAACCGCAGGCGGAAGTCGGGCCACGCGACTTCGGTAATGTCCATGTCGAACAGCTCCCAAAGGGTGGTGGCCTGAGTCTCGGGCGAAACCGCCCCCCAGTCGAATGCCGATCGCTCGGGATGGAACACGAAGGGGCACCCCAATTGTTCGCGGTACTCACGTTCGACCTCGAACCAGAACTTGTCGTAAATGGGGACGCGGTCGGGCTGCTTGCGGGCGAGGGTTCGGGCAACGCGTTCTTTGTGAGTCATGCGGGCTATTGTACATGAGGGAGGCTGGACCATGCCAGCGGTCGTCGTATACTCATGGCCATGATTCAACACAAGCCAACCGGATGGAACACCTGGGATTTTCGCGGCTTCAATCGGCTGGTTTTCCTGCGGGAGGGCCGGACGGACATTGTCGTTCAGTACGCGATTTGGGATGAGCACGTATCACCGCCGTCGCCGGACAGCAAGCAGATCGGGCACTTGTACGAGACTTTCCGATGGAGCGACGTGCGCTGCCTCGGTCCGCACGCTCCGATGGGTCTGCCGGCCCGGCTGGAATTCATGGCCGGCAACGTGCCCTATGCGGCTGAGGCAACCGAGACCGGCGGGACCCTGCGTTTGACGGTGACTCCTTTGGCCGAAACAAGGCACCGAATCGTTTTCATGCTCGTGGCGCCGTTCGGCGAGTCGCCGGCGGTCACTTCTCGCGGCAGCACGTTTGGCCGTTGGCGGATTGACCTGGAAGGCGCCACTTGGCCGCGGCGTTACTTCCTCAACATCGCCGAACCCTACGCGGTTGCCGAACCCGGCCAAGCAGCCAGCCTGATCGCCACCCCCGCCAAGCCGATGGCGACGTCGGGGGGATCCTTCCAGGCTTATGAACAGGAAGCCCTTGCCGGTACGGGAGCACTGGCCGAAGCCCCGGAGGCCATGATGCGAGCCATCTATTGGAACACCCTGTATGACGCACGGCGGCGTCTGGTGTCGTCTCCCGTCAGCCGCGACTGGTGTTATGACTGGCGCGGCGTGCTGGTGTTCTGCTGGGACACCTTCTTCGTGGGAGCGATGCTCTCGTATGAATCAAGGGAGCTGTCCCGCGCCAACTTTGAGGCTGTCACCGCGGCCGTGGATGAGCTGGGCATGGTCCCCAACTACTACATGGCCCATGGGGCTGCTTCGCTCGACCGCTCAATGCCGCCCTTGGGGGCCTACATGATCTGGAAGGTCGAGCAGGCCGAGCCCGATCCGGCGTGGCTCCGGCGCATCTATCCTCGGCTTCGCAAGTGGCATACCTACTGGATGAAGAACCGCGACGGCAACGAGGACGGCCTGCTGGAATGGGGCACGAACCCGACGCCGACATATGAATTCCCGCAACTGCTTCCGTACAACCCGTCGCTGCAACACACCGCCAAATGCGCGATGTACGAATCGGGTCTGGACAACTCCCCGATGTACGACGACGTTCCATTCAATGAGTCGGCGAACACGTTCGAATTGGCGGACGTGGCGTTGAACTCGTACTACGCGATGGACTGCGAGGCGCTGGCGTCGATGGCTGAGGCTCTGGGCAAGCCGAAGGATGCGGCCGCTTATCGTCGCGAATACGAAAGGATGCGTCGGCGCATCAACGATCGGTTGTGGGACGAGGAGCACGGCATCTACGCGAACCGGCATTGGGACGGGCGATTCTCAAACCGCTGGTCGCCGACGTCGTTCTTTCCGCTGATCGCGGGCGTGGCGGATGAGCGGCAGGCGGAGCGGCTGGTCCGCGAACATCTGCTCAACGAAGCGGAATTCTGGGGACGTTACGTCATTCCGGCCATCGCGCGGAATGACCCGGCCTTCGGCGACAACGACTACTGGCGAGGGCGGATATGGGGGCCCTTCAATCTCCTGGTCGCCGAGGGGCTGCGACGGTACCGCTTCGATGACGTTGCGGCCGATCTTGCCCGGCGTGGGCTGGAGATGTTCATGTACAACTGGCGCAAGGACGGCGGGGTGTACGAGAACTACAATGCGACGACCGGCGAGGGGGGCGACGTCTGGAACGCCGCCCGGCTTTATCACTGGGGCGGACTGATGGCCTACATCGCCGTCCAGGAGTTGATCGACGTGGAGGCCACCGGCTTTCTTCGTTTTGGCTCGGTGTCATTTCCCAGCGCGGGCGTCCGCAATGTCCGGATCGGCACCGACCGATACGAGATCCGGCTTGACGAAGGGATGAAAGTCACTCGCAATGGGGAGCCCTTTATCGAGTGCGACTCGCGAATGATCGTACGGATCCCTCTCATCGCCGCGCCCGACCAGCCGATCGAAGTCTCTGCGCCCGCCGCGGGCAGTTTGACCCTCTCGACACCCCAGCAGTTGTCGAGATCCTGTCGCATCAATGGCAGACGGACAGTCCATGCCGAGCGCACCGCCGCAGGTCTCGTTTACCGGTGGCCGGCGGCGGCATCGTAAGTCAATCGGCGCAGGTTGAAGGCGGCGTGATGCCGGCTCCGCTGACGCATCGCTGCAATACGCTGAAGTCGGACTGATCGACGTCGCTGTCGCCGTCGAAATCGGCAATCGCGCAGTCCACCGCGAGCAGCCTTACGCCCGGGGCGGTCGCGCATTGCTCGAAGATCGTGTAGTCGTTCTCATCGACGTCGCCATCCTCGTCCAGATCAGCGGACACCGTCGGCGGGAGATCAAATCCCACGCCGTCCCACCAGAGCGTAAACCCGGAATCCCACGTGTCGGCGTGGATCTCCAGGAACTGAATGTTGGCCAGGCTGGGATTGCCGACGGCCGTGCGCCGCCATCCCGTTTGGGTCGTGGGAGACGCATCCAGGGGCACCTCATAGGATCGCCACTGCCCCAGGGCCTGGTTCAACAGGTTGTACGGGGACCCGTTCATGTAGAACTGGTACTCGAAGTAATTGTTCTCGGCGTCCTTGAGACGAATCCACGGGCTGCCGTTCTGGAAGTCGTAGGGACTGGGGTTCTCGGCGTACACCCTGAACTTCAGCATGGTGGCGGACGTGAGGTTCCACCGGGCCGTGAAGCTTCGCGGGTAACGGACGTAGGTATCGAAGCCCCCGTCGGTGATGAACTTCACCGATCCCGCGCCGACGACCTTACGGCCGGTATCGTCAACAACGTAGGTGTTCTCGGGGCTCGAACCCTCGGCCCAGGCCGCCCAGTCCGCCGCGTTCAGTTCGGTCATATCGTCGGGCGGCCGGGTTTGGACCGGCCCTCCCAGACCGAGCAGTCGCTCGAAGATCGCCGTTGTGGTCTGGCCTTCCCAGTAGGCGACGTTCGCTTCGGTGATATCGAGCCAGCAGTAGTCCACCCCGCCGTTGTACTCGACGCGAAAGTGAAGAAGCCCATTGGTTCCCACGACCGCCACATAGCCGAACGGGTTGGCATTCAGCACGTCGCCGTTGTAGGCCGGCGGCACCTTGACAGGATCGATGGGGACGTTGGGCAGGGTGTACTCGCCGTTGGCGTCGGTCAGCCCCTGGGCCTTGATTTGCGTGGTAATGACCTTTCCTTGTCCCGGGCGCTCGCAGTACTGGTACATTTTGACCGTCGCGCCGGGCAGAGGCCGGCCATCGAATCCGAGGATTCGCAGCCGGATCTCGGCCGGCAACTGGTACAGGTATTGGCCGTAATAACCGTGGACCGTGTCCAACCAATGGTTCATGGCTCCGGCGCTATGGGCGGAGATCAAGGGGCTGCAACCGTGCATCAGGTCGGCCCGCGCGCTGTAGCCCTGCCCGGAGACCTGGTTCGCCTCGGCAGGGACGTCGAGCTGATAGATGTCGACCAGGCCAAGTTGGTGCCCCATTTCGTGCAGCAGTCCGTAGTCAATGTCATCGGTCGGGCTGTAGTAACCGGAGCCGCGGGGATCTCCCTCGTCTGCGTGGTAGCGGAACGGGAAGATGGCGTAAGGCGTGGTATCGACCGCAGGATCCGGGGCGACGTCGTCCAGGACCTCGAGCACGTTGTAGTGCACGCGCTTGCGGCAGTCGGCGGCGGCGAACAACTCGTTGAACCGCGTCATGTGTCGCTGGAGCCAGTCGAGCATGTCGTCGGTCCGGGCCTGCGGGTAGCTGACCGGCGTGTTTTCCCTGAAGTTTTCGATGCAGGACCGGTCAACGTAGGTGAGGAAGGGTACCGCCTTAGTGTTGACGACCAGTGCGTTATTCGTCGCGCGGGCGTCTGAGACGTTGAGGGCAAAACCGATGTCGCGAGCAACGGTCAGGCCCTCCCACGTTCGCAAGAGCGTGAAACTCGTCGTGGCATTCGGCGCGAGCGTCACAACTTGTGATGGGTTACCAACCACTGCCCCGTCCACCGTCCACGTGCCTGAAAGGGTACCGCTCCAGGTATTTGTGCCGCGATTGCGAACCGTCGCCGTGTAGGTGACCGTGTCGCCGGTGTTCGGCCAGCGTTGAGTTGCGCCGGTCTGCCCCCCGCCGAGGGAGGTAGCCGCCGAGAAGAGATACGGACCGAAGCCGGATGGCTCGGTGATCCAGTAATAGGTGTAGTCAGGCAGGTATCGTGGGTACTGCGGTGTGCGGGCGAGGCTGAGCACGTGCAGGTCCGTCTCGTCGCGAGGCGTGCGTGGACCGATGCCGTCGACGGTGGTGATCTCAGTCATGCTCTTGGTGACGGTGGTAACGCCGTAGTAGTAGTGGATGCCGTTTACCGCCGTGGAGTCAAGATAGCTCGTGGTATTGATGTTATCGACGGCGGCGATGGGGCTCATGCCGTCCACGGACTTGAACTGAGTCGTCGCGCGGTAGACGGCGTAGTGATGGAACTGGTTGGTCGGATCGAGGACCGGTTGCCAGGAGAGGGCTACGGCGTGGTTCAGGGCCACGGCGGCCTGGCCTGCGGGAGGCCACAACTCGGCGGTGGCGCCGGCGGTGATGTCGATGGCGGTGAACAGGTTCTCGATCGTGTTGGTGGGGCCTTCACCATCGCCGTTTCCGGCGATCCAGGTGGTGCGAAGCGGAAGATAAAGCAGGCCATCTGGGGCGATGGTGGCCGTAGCCCGGGCGTTGCCGGCCGAGTCGACCGCGAACGTGTCCAGCAGCACGGGCTGTGTGCCGTCGTCGCGAATGGCATAATAGGTGTCGCCGTCGTTGTTACCGACGATGATGACGCCGTTGGAGGTCACGATCGGTGAGGATGAGACCATCTCCCAGCCGGTGCTGCCGGTGGGGTAGGTCCATTTGACCGAGCCGTCAACCGTGTTGATGGCATACAATTGCCCATTGCCCTGTTGACCGTTGGTCTGGAAGTAGTAGGTAAGACCGTCGTGGCTGAGGCAACCGGCGGCCTGGGCACGTTGGGGACTTGCCCCGCCGTTGTAGAAAACCATCACTGCCTCGCTGCCCCACAGCGGATTGCCATTCTTGTCCAGGCCGGCCACGAAGATGGAATCACTGCCACAGCCGACGTAGATGTTGCCGTTGGCCGGGTCAATGGTCACGGTGGCATCGACCGTTGCGCCGACGTTGGCGGTCCACAGCTCGGCACCGGTGGAACCGCTGTATGCCTTGATCTGCCCCCATCGGGCGCCGATGACGACCATCAACGGGCTGACGCCGGTATAGAGAGACGGATCGCTCAGTCCGCAGTCGGCGGGAGTCGCGGCGGCCCAATTCTGTTCGATCATGCTGCCGTCGTCCATGCCGGCGTAGGGCCGATCGACCCAAGAATGCAGGAAGATGCGGCCGTCGGGTGCAATCGTGGGTGAGTGCATGCTGAGATGGCCGGGGTTGGCATCCGACCCATTGTGCCAGTAGGACGAAGGCCCGACGTTGGTTCGGAACGCCATCAGCGGGTGGCCGTTGGGATACTGAGCGTTTGCCGTCGCGTCGTTGACGACGTAGACCGTGCCGCCATTGTTGGAGAAGGCCGGGGTGCTCGCGCCGATGGTCTCTCCGCCGCTCGGGTTTCCGTTCCAGAAAAGACGACCGGTACGGCGGTCCATGCCCTGGACCCCTTTGGGCCAATGATAGCCGGCAACGACGATATCGGCGCCGCCCGGGCCGACGCCGTCGTAAAACACCATTGAGCTGCTTGTGAAACCGCCCTCGCCGGGCGAACCGGGCGAGCGTTTCTGCCAGCGCACCGTGTCGAAGAACGTGTTGTTCATCCGCTCCGCGGGGACGGTGTAGTCCGCCCGTCCGGTGTGCGCCGGGTCCCGATGCTTCATTGGCCAGGAAGCGCCCATCACGGGCGCGGCACAGGCAACCGAGACAAGTGTTGAAATCAATCTGTGGTTCATCGCTCGATCCTCTTCAGTTCGAAGCTCCGCCGGAAGACGGCGGGCTTTATCCGGCGCACCCGGTGTCGCCCGGCACGTCGGCGCCGCTGAGGCAATTCATGAAGATGTCCAAGTCGGCACCATCCACGTCGGTGTCGCCGTCGAGAATGGCATCCTCACAACCGAGGGTGATTGCTCCGCCCGAACCGGTCATGCATATCTGGAAGTGGCCGAAGTCCTCCTGGTCCACATCGCCATCGCCGTCAAAGTCGGCCGGGACCGGCACGAACGGAATGGCGGAGAAGATTTCGCTTGTGTTCTCAGCGCTGTCGGCATGCCAGGCAATCTGGCTCTGATCGTTTATGCAGGGGGCTCGATCGTCGTAGTTGTTGTTCGTGACCTGGAGGATGGCTCCTTCGCGAAGGGTATAGATTTCCCAGTCCGAGCCGTCGAAACCTTGCCAGACAATCTCCCCAGCCAGGTTGATTCTGGGGTACTGGTCGTGGGTGCCGTTGTTGGTGATCCGCATAAGGCCGCCGCCGGTGGCATTGGCCTGGAAAATCTCCCAACTCGTCGCGGTCCGGGCCATCCACACAACCTGGCCGGTGTCGCTGATTTGCGGGTACCAGTCCTCGTAGGAGTTGTTGGTCAGCCGGACAACGGGGCCGCCGGTGGCGTCCGCACTGTAGATCTCCGTATTCCAGGAATTGAGCCAAGAATGCCAGACCACTCGCCCGCTGTCATTGATTTGCGGGTACTCGTCCTCGTAACCGTTGTTCGAGACGTTGATCAGGCCGCTGCCGTCGGCGTTGGCGCTGTAGATTTCCCAATCGGACCCGTCGTAGCCGAACCAGACGACCCGGTTTGAGTTATTGATCTGCGGCCAGACATCCTCGCGCGGGTAGCCGGAAGCCGCCGTGTTGTCGGTGATCCGCACGACGTTCGTCCCGTCGGCATCGGCGCTGTAGATCTCGTAATCGGTTCCGTCAAACGAGTCCCAGACCACCTTGCCCAGGTCGTTGATCTGGGGATGCCAGTCGTTCACGGTATTGTTGGTAATCCGGACAACGTCAGTCCCGTCAGCGTTGGCGCTGTAGATCTCGTAGTCCTGACCGTCGAATCCCTGCCAGACGATGCGGCCGGAGGCGTTGATCTTCGGGTCCTCATCGTTGAATGCGTTATTGGTGATCCGCGTGAACATCCGGCCGTCGCGATCGGCGGAGTAGATCTCGAAGTCCGACCCGTCGGAACCGTGCCAGACGAGCCGGCCGGCCGCGTTGATCTGCGGTGCCCAGTCATCACGGAGGTTGGCGCTCACCGCGACGCAGACGCCGGGATACGGCTCGGCCGCGGGAGGCGTACCGCCGGGCACATGGTCGCCCCCGCTCTCGGGGTAAGTGTTGAAATCCTGCACGTAGGCCCACCAGTTGTTCAGGCGGGTCATGCCGTACTCGGTGATGGAGCCGGCAGCGTGCGGAAAACGGGCGAACCACCACTTGTGGTGCAAGCGGATGTCGCCGTAGCCCCACTCACTGCAATTCATCGATCGCTTATAGTCTGAGATCCGGCTCGGATAGCCTTCGGGGAAAACGTTGAGCCAGTAATCGGCGGTGCTGTCCACGTAACGCCAGTTGCCCCAGTCGTAATCGGAATCGCTGTTCGGGGCAAAGTGCACGTTGCCGCAAGCCGCCTCCCCCGGGTAAACCTTGTCGTAAAGAGTGAAACGGTTCCAGGCATGCGTTTGCTGGGCCGACCAACCGCCATACACGTGGGTCAGGATGGATTCGCTGCGATGCCCGAAGTCCTCGAGCATTTCGCCGACGCCCCGCTCGTAGTTGAACACCGAGATGATGAAGATCTTGGAGCAGGCCACGCGGGTCAGGGCTGGCGAGTTACACCAATAGCCTCCGCGGCCGATCATTCGCGTCTCATAGCCGCCGAAGTACGGGGCGCTGTGATCGAGCACCTCGTCGATCTCCCCGGAATCCACCTTACGGGCCAAGTCAAAATCGCGGACCTTGGCCTTGTAGTCACACAGATCCGGTGTATGCCAGCCCGACCAGGTGGACAGGCATTGCAGATACGATTCATCGGTGTAGCGGAAACCATCCTCTTTGATCGGCCACACGTCGGCGTTGACCGTACGGGTCAGGCGGTATTGAAGCAGTCCGTGGCTGACGGCCTCGAAGTCGTTGATGTAGCCGGCCGTCAGGGCCGAAGGGTCGTTCCATCCGCCCACCGTGTGCAATCGTTTGCCGGACCGGCTCTCGATGATGGGGTCGAAGTTGATGAGCAGGGCGCGGGGGCTCAGGACCGTAAGGTCTTGAGCCGCCGCCAGATTCGGTACCCATACCAGGCCCACGATCAGGGCGGCGCGACGACATACCCGCTTCATCTCCGCACTCCTTTGAGTTCGATGGCTGCTTTGCTTGAGACCGCTACCGGCCAGTCCCTCTCGCGTTTATTCCAGCATATCCGGTTTGCCTCCTCATCTCAAGGCATGAGCGGCCCAGGCGGGTCCTGATAAAAGCGGTGCGCAGGGCGGACTCCGGCTATCGGCCGCAGCGAACCGCGATCGCGGGCCGTTCTTACAAGGGACATCTACCTGTTGTCCTGTTCGGCGGGTTCCATCCGAAACTGGAGTTGTGCGACGCCGTCGATTTCGAAGTGCTCGACACGGATCGTGTGCGCGCCCGCTTCCAATTCCACGGTGGTGCCGTTTTCCTTGGGCGGGTGCCACGTCCAATCATCGATGATGCGCTGGTCGTCGATCCAGACGCGGATCCCGTCGTCGGAAATCGTCCAGATCTTGTACTTGCCGGCGGGGAGTTCGATGGTCGTCGTGGCCACCGTGCCGAAGTGGTCCGCTCCGACTTTATCGCCGGCCTGGCCGCCGCCCCATTTGAAGTCGACGGCGGAGAGCTTCCGGGTCTCGACAGGCGGTTTGGCGATCATCGCTTCCCAGCGGTCCTGATGCTCGCGGGGATCGTCGGCGGGATCCCATTTGTAGAACTTGACGTCCCAGTCCGCGGACACCAGCGTCCCGACGGCTGAGAGCTTCTTGCCACCCGCATCCAATTCGATGGAGAAAGGCAGCACGCCCTTCTTCACAGCAGAGACCGTGACCATCCCGGGAAGTCTGCCCTCCATGGGCGTCACGTGAACCGAGCCGGTAACCTTGGTGACCTTGAAGTCGCCGGAGGGACCGAGAATCTGCACAGTAGCCTTCTCACCGGCCAGGACCTTCCGAGGATAGACGATGAAGTCGGTGAAATCGTACGGTCCCCACTCGGTCATGATGATGTTGTGTCGCCCAGCCAGTTTCTTGCGGGCACCGACCGGTCGGGTGTCACCGAAGACCGGATACTTCGGAGGCTCCCATTTTTCGGCCGGCTGATCGAGTCTGGTGGTCTTGGCGTTCTCATCCGCGACCATTTCCCGTTTCACGCCGGTCATCCGATTGTCGATGAGAATCGTCTCGATTGCGTGGCGCAGATGAAAGCCGACCTCATCACCCTCGAACGTGTTCCAGGCAATCGTCGTGGGTTTGAGATTCTGGTGGTTCGCCTTGCCCCAGGGTTTCTGCATGAAATCCGGATTCGGGGCACACCAAAGGTGCACGCCGCACCGGTTGTTTCTGAAGGTGTTGTGCTTGATGACGTTCGCCGAGCCGTGCTCGATGTTGACGCCGCCTCTTTCCAGACCGTAGCCCATTCCTCCGTTTTCCTCGAAAAGATTGCCAGCGATCAGCGTGTCCTGCGAGTAGCCGCCCCAGACGCCGCAGATGGCGTTGCCCACCAGCCGGTTGCCGATGAACTTGTTGCCGAAGCTGAAGGTCATTTCGATGCCGTGGGCCGGAGCGTAGGAAAAATCGTTGTTGATCAGCAGGTTGTCGTTGTTGCCCCGCCGCCTGTAATCGAAGTCGGGGCTCGGCGCCGGCTTGTCTCCGAGGGCCTCCAGGCCGGCGAAACCGAAGAAGCAGTCGCCGCCGTGGGTCGCGGAGTTTTCCGCGAGGACGTTTTCGCAGTTCTGCTCAAACATGAAGATGCCCGCCGAATCCTGCCCGCGGTTGTAAACGCCATGGCTGTATCCCCGAACACAGAAGTCGAAGGCGTTCCGCGTGATCACGTTGCGGTTGGATCGCCACATGGCCAGGCCCCAACCGGACAGGAACGAGCAGTCATTGTCGTAGATCTTGGAATCGTTGACGCGGTCGATGCAGATGCCGTTCTGGCCGTGACGGGCTTTCACGCGGCGAAGCGTGATCTTGTCGGACAGCTCGACGTACAGGGCGGCTCCATAGTTGGCTATCCATTCCTTCTTGTCGTTCTCATGCCCGAATATCCAATCGCTGTCGTCCTCGGCCTCCGGCGTAGATAACAGATGCTTCTGATAGTTGCCGGAAACGTCGACGTCTTCGATGAGAAGCCCCGGACACTCGTTCGCGTAAATACCCACCTTGTAACCGCGAACCTTTGCGTTTCTGAGGGTGATGTTCCGGCCACGGATGATGATTCCCCTGCCGGTGAAGGCGTCGGGAAGCCGTCCTTCCGAGGAGCCGTCGATCTCGGCTCCCTGGAAGTCGACCGTAATGTCGTTTCCGATGATGCGCACGGCGCCGTCGTCGCCGGGATCGGGCAAGCGATAGCGGCCAGGCTTGACGACCGTATCTTTCGTAATCTCCATGTTATCCTCGCTCAGGGCGATCGTTTCAGCCGCGATGGCCGAGACCGAGAAAGAAAGCACGAGCGCTACCGGGGTCAGATATGATTGAAGCCGGTTCATAGGACGGGTCCTCATCATTTGCGGTTCGACATCAGTAGAACAGAAACACCCACCAGTTCTTCATGGGTTTGCCGTCGTCATCGACGCACTTATTGTCCAACCCCGGCATACACTGCCGCCAGAAGACCATCCACGCGCCCATGCAGTCGGGAACGGTCTTGCGGTATGGGGCGTATTTCTCCTTGTTGAAATCGAGCACCTTGTCCTTGCCGTCCGGGCCGTTGCGCAGCCGGTAGTTCTCGATGGTGCTTTTGACGGTGTACGAGCTGTCCAGATCGTAATGGTGGCGGGCTCCGGGCGGCCAGTGAGCATTGCCCCCGACGGCGATGTAGGGCTCCACCGTGTATTCCTGATCGTGGTGCTTGATCTTCATGGTCGTCGCCGTCGGGTAAGAGACGACGTTGTCGCGGCCGTAGGGCATTTCATACAGTGAGCTGAACGGCAGCTTAAACCGCTCATCCAGATTGAGTTCCGCGAACTCCCGGAAGTACTTCCGCCAATAGCCGATGGCGTTGTGATTCGCGTAGGCCTCGAGACCGTGGCCGAAGTTTTCCATCTGGCAGCCTGTACCGCGGTGCGGGTTGAAGAAGGCCATGCGGAAGCTGCGGCCGGACCACGGCATCGAATCATCATGCCCGTTGCCGGCGGGACCGTGCTTGCCCTCGATCGGCCGGCACTGGTCATCGTAATACTGCTTGAACTCGGTGACCTCAAACGCCGGCCAGCCCACCTCGTACTCATGGATCGCATAGAACCACAGCTCGTGCACGACCCCCGCGTTGATCAGCTCATGCAGGTTCAAGTACCGCCGGTCGTTCCTCGGATCCTGGAACCCATAGAAGCGGGCAAAGGCGTCCCCATAGAACGTGCCGTAATCGCACCCGAAATCCTTGGGGCCATCGGGCTTGAGCGGCAGGAAGGCGCTGTTCTTGTGTAGACGCTCGGGTGGCACGGGCCGGTCGCGCATATCGACGTACTTGGCGACCTCATACCTCAGGAATGCCGGGGCGTCAGGGTCCTTGAAGCCGTGGTAGCGTGTGCTCTCGGCCAGGGCCTTGATGAGCTTATCGGTACGCTCCTGAATGCCGGGCATATCCACGTCGTTGGCGAAGTTGAGCACCAACACGCGCGGCCGCATTTCGCGAATCCGATCATGATTCTGCCAGATCCACGGGTCCGAGTTGCGATAGCTGACCTTATTGGGCCAGACGGTCAAGTCGTCCGAAAGGCCTGCCGGCACCGTGGCCGGCCGGGTCGAGCCTTGGCCGGGAGACTCCTCGGGCGACTCAGCGGCATTCGCGGCAGGCATCACCGCGAAGAAGGCACTGAGCGCGAACCGCGACGAACGCCACCGAAACGACACGTAGGCTGGCATGCTCTGCTTGTCCTCCCGTCTCCTGCCAACTCTTGGGCCTGCGAGGAGCACCGCGTTTGCCCTATGAGCGCTTGGGGGTTGGCCAGGGTACACGGAAGTCAAGCCGCTTCCAAGTCTGGGTCGCCCGGGCTTGCCCCAAGCGGGCCCGTGACAGCGGCGGCGGCAGTCCTCGCGGCTGACCCGGTTGTCGTGAACGCAAGCCGGAAGCAGACCGCTTCAGCTTCAGCGGTCTTTCCCGAAGGGCAAACAGGCCGGTCGTTTTACGACTGGTTCACGGTCGGCCAATTTCCCCTTCACTTTGTTACCCCGTCAAGCCCGATTTGACGGGCCTGTCCTTGTCAGTTAGGCCCGTTGAAACGGGCTGAGACCCTAGAAAGGAAGAACCGCAGGCGACCACCAACCGGCCGTATCACGGCCAGCCCATCAGCCCGCCTTTGGCGGGAAAACCCGGAGGGCCTTGATCGCCCAACCTGGACCGGTCGGCATGCCCGCCCAGACTGTCACGCACCTGCCATAAGGCGATCCAATCAGGGATTATCCGGCGACCAGCCGCATCTGGACGAGGCCCCGGATGGTCAAGATCGCATCCCTGGTCCAAACCTGCCATCCCTAACTTGCGTTCGGAGAGCGGCTTAGAAGCCTGTCGCGGCCGGCCAGCCTCTGGCCGGAGCGCGTTTCTCGGCAAGCCTCCAGGCCCTCCAGCCATACCCGGCTTTGGCGCGGGTGACGACGGAATGATGAATTAGCGAAAAAACGCCTAACCAAGACGATTAAGGGTTGACCCCGGTCAGCCCAATCATTACTATAGCAGGCTAGAGGGGCCGCTGTTTGCGCTTTCTCAGCGGTCGAGCAGAGGGGGGGACGAGCGCACCTCTGAGCGTTCCTCTGACGGTTTTGTTGTCGTTCCTCTGACGGCCTTAACTGCGGCCCTATGTGCCATGTGGCAATCGCGCCATTGGCGTATCGAAAATGATGTTCATGCGGATCGCAGGGTACTCAGTCAGCCCTGAGGTGAAACAAGTGAAGTTCGTTACCAAGAGGAGGACGAAAACCATGAGGACTATTCTATTGGCTGTCGCGGCGCTGCTGGTTGTCGGAACCGCGGCTCTTGCAGCTCTACCGGTGTCGATACCGATGGACCAGCAAATCAACCTGGGCTACACCTACAACAGCCAGTCTCCCAGCGGAGACGCCATTTACCCCGCGTTCAACGCCGATACGCAGACCTTTTTCCCCGGAAGCCATGTCCGGCACAATCTGGTCTATGGGGGCGGGGCGGGAGGCTGGTGGTATCAGTATGTCGACCTGAACCTGGCCGGCATCACCACGCCGGGCAGCGGGTTGGATCTGAGCGCCGCCGATGCGAAGATCGAGTTCGATGCCCGGTACTACCAGGACCCCGAGATGAATACCAACCCCTATGGCGATGCCCAGATCTTCGTTCGAATCTACACCTATGGGGCTGACGGCAACACGTATTTGGGGTACAGGGATTACGGGATTGTCTACGGTGCGAACAGCAGCAACCCGCCGTACGGTGCCTGGTACCCCACGTGGTGGCACCTCACCATCGATGTCAATGGGGCCACGCACACCGATGGCGGTTCGTTTGACGTCACCAACGTCAGTCGCATCCGGTTCTACGGCACGGATTGGTCTGGCCAGGGAACAGATTTCGTCGATTTCAAAAACCTGCTGATCACGCCGGAGCCGGCGGCTCTGGTGCTGCTTGCCCTGGGTGGCTTGGTGGTTGCCCGCCGCCGCAGGTCGTAAAGAGAAAGGGGAAAAGCAATGAGACTCACGAATGTGTTATGTGGCTTGGCCGTGTTGCTCGCGGCCGGGCCGGTGTTGGCAGTCACCTTGTATGACTCCAACGGGTTTGAGGCGCCTGGAATCGTTCTGGGGGCGCTGGCCGGCCAAGATGGATGGACGAGCGGAGGAGGTGGTGGCGGAGCGGATCCGGTGGTCGTGAGCGCTCCCCATCCGGTCCTTGGCCAACAGGCTGTTAAGCTCGAAGTACCCGATATCCAGGGAGCTACGTCTTCCATGGATCATGCCATTCCGGCGATCAATCTTGCGGGGCAGATCGTGACCGTGAGCTACGACATCTATCGCCCTGCAGGGCAGTACGCGCCGGAGAACCTGTGGTGGTGGTGGTGGGACGCGGGCGAGCCCACGTATGGCCTGCAATGGGATCTCGGCGGTACGCTGCCCCACGGGTGGAACCCGGGTGCCGGCTCAACTCCGACCGTGTTCGACCGGTATGCGAACGTCACGATGGTTTGGGACTTCCAGGAGTCGAAGGCCTACTCCTGGTACGACGGCGTCCTGGTTGACGATGGCATCCCGATCGCCAACATTACCACTCTGACCGGCTGGACGATCTACCTCGGTCACGATGCCGCCACGGGTACAGGCGCAAGCATAGCCTATATCGACAATTTTGTGATCACGGCGGTGCCGGAGCCGGCATCGCTGGGGCTGCTTGCTCTGGGCGGCCTGCTCCTGATGCGGAGACGCGGTTAAGACCGTTCCTTGCGGAGGGCGGGCTTTTCTGCCCGCCCTCTTTGTGTTTTCTGGGAACACGCCGGGCGGCTGGTAAGGCGGCAAGACGATACCTCGGTAGATACCTTCGATCGACATTGAACGAGGCGCTGTTGGGGGCAGCAAAACCGAGGCGGGGGTGCTTGTGCTGCCGTTCAGGGGAGAAATATTGCTGAGAAAATTCAACCTCGGCCTTGCTGAGCACCGATTCGGGTCTTTTCCAAAAGGTGGAGGATCTTGAATTTCGGCGATCATAGGCTAGATTAAGGTAGGTGAACGAAGTCAAGGAGGGGGGTACGTTCCGAGTGTTGCCGGCGGGCATGTCATGCCGGCGGGCGGAACGAGTCTGGAACGTTACGGCCAGAGAGCGGTGCGGCCTGCGCGCATGTTTTCCGGTCGCTGTGCGTTTGGGTTGCGGCCCGCGAGAAGGCGGTCTGCCCTCAGGTTTCAAACATCGGATGAAGACGTTGTGAGTAACCAGTGAGCAACTGGGCAAAGATACTCGTTGCGATCGGGCTGCTGGCTTTGGCGGTGGCTATATATGCGCTGCGGGCGGGAAATGTCAATGATATTACCGACCGGACGGACTACAAGGCGAGACTCAAGTGCCTGGCGTGTGGGAACGAGTTCACGGCCAAGTTGGATACGGCGGCCAGGCCTCCGTTCAAGTGTGGCAGTTGCGGGAAACCGGCTGCCTGGCAATTGTGGCAGTGTGATCAGTGCAAAGCGACATTCGTGCCCGAGCCGGTTGGTGATCCGCCGCACCCGCCGATTATGGCGAATTGCCCGAAATGCGGCAGTTCAGCGACCGGCATGGTCCCGGTCAAGGACTGATTCCGGATCGCGGGGGTTGACGATGAAACATAGCCGTGATTTCCATCGCGCGTTCACGCTCATCGAGTTGTTGGTCGTCGTGGCCATCATCGCCTTGTTAATCGCTATTCTGCTGCCGTCATTGACGGGGGCCAGGGAGCAGGCCAAGACGGTGGTGTGCGCCTCGAATCTCCGGCAGGTGGGGCTTTCGCTGCGTTATTGTTACGAGCAAGCCAAGTACTTTCCGCTGCTGGACGATGGCGGGGCATCGGGTGCGGTGGGGCATCAGAATATCATGGCCACGTGGATTGACGTCTTGTTTGCCAAGAAACACCTGGGGAACCTGGAGACAGGTTACTGCCCGAAGGACAAGAGACCCGACCCGATGAACCAGTTGCGGGGGGTGGAATGGGGATTCAACTACCCCATTCCGCAAGGCGGCGGGCCGGGATCGGATTACAGCATCGGCATTTCCGTTCCCTGTGCCACTGCGGGCTGGCAGGTACAAGGGACCAAATTCTCTATCGAAAAGCAAACAAGTAACCTGGTTCTGGCCGCCGACGGGTGGTGGAACTGGATGCACGGTTTCAGCGCCGAAGGCCTCGAATACAACCGTCCAACCGTTCCCTATTGGGGTGGTAACACCGTGGGGTATCGGCACGGTAGCCGCTCACTGCTGGCCGCGAACGTGCTGTTTCTTGATTCGAGCGTGCGGCTGGTCAGGCTTAACCTTGCCGATCGCTATTCAGATGGTCGCATCCGCGGCTTGAGAACCAACGAGCACTACTTCTGGCGACCGCGCGAGCACACCCGGATCGGTTATCCGGCCGGGACCGGTTTCGTAAATGACAAAGACATCGATGAGCGGCCTTTCCCGGGCAGTTACAACACCTACCCGGAGGGTACACCTGAGAATGAGGCGAGCTTTCCCCCGGACCTGTCACCATCGTGGTGGACCAAGAAGCACAAATGGCCCGGAGCCGTCAAGACTCACAAGGGCTGGCACCAATGAGCCTTTAACGGCGTAGCTATATGGAGGCGAAAGATCTACGATCAGCAAGTCATCAAGACTCGTTGTCGCAGCGTGTGCGGCAGGGTTGTTCTTGCAGAAATCACGGGAATAAGAGGAGGAGTTAGATGAGACACTCGATAGTTTGGCTGGCGGGGCTGATCCTGGCGACCAGCGGACCGATCGGTTTGGGTGCAGTCCTCGTCGACGTGCCCATGGATGCTCAGATCAATTACGGTGACACCTATAATAGCCAGTCACCCAACGGCGACGCGATCTATGTTCCCCCGAATCTAAACGGAAGCATCAGCTTCCGCGCGGACGAGGCGGAAGGCTACGTCCGGAACAACTACAACTCGGGGTGGTACTACGGTCCCTACCTCGACACCAATCTGGCCCATATCACGACTCCGGGCACGGGCTTGGACCTAAGCCATCCCTGCACGCGGATTGAGTTCGATGCTCGCGTCTACCAGGATGCCGCAACGAATAGCAACCCCTACGGCGATGCGAACATCTTTGTCCGCATTTACACCTATGCCGCTGACGGTAACACGTATCTGGGATATCGGGATTTTGGCATCGTTTACGGGCCCAATGTAAACTTCTTCCCCTTCGGCGATTGGTACCCGACATGGTCGCATGTGGTAGTCTTTGTCAACAAGAGCTACAGCGAGGGAGGAACCTTCGACGTCACGAACGTGAGTCGCCTGCGTTTCTACGGAACGGACTGGAGTGGCGGAGGCTTCGATTTTACGGATGTGAAGAACCTGATCATTACCAATGATCCGTTGCCGCCGGTCATCACCCCGGTGCAGCCCGATCCGCAGACGGCCTACGCTGACATTCCCTACAC
>DAOOIV010000007.1 GCA_035384605.1 Phycisphaerae bacterium | reverse complement strand
AGTCCATCCCGGCGGCGGAGATTGAGAAGTTCGTGGTGGACCAGGTGCGGGCCGTGGGCCGCGACCCGGCCGTGGTGGCTGAGACCATCCGCCAAACGCGGGAGCAGGCCCAAAGGCGTGTCGAGGAACTCCAGGCCGAGCAGGCCGCGCTGGAGAGAGACCTCCGGCGGGACAACGACGACATGCGCGACCTGGTAGGCCGTCTCGGCCGCAACGGGACCGCGACCGACCGGATGGCGGACCTCCAGGACCGCATCCGCTCGGCCGAACAGCGGGCCACGCAGGTCCGCGAGGAACTCATCGCCCTCGGGCGGGAGCTGGTGGACGAGAAGGAGGCCGCCAGGGCGCTGGCGCTCTTCGACCCGGTTTGGGAAAGCCTCTCGCCCCGCGAGCAGGTTCGCGTGATGCAGCTTCTCGTCGAGCGGGTGGACTACGACGGCGAGAAGGGAACGGTCTCGGTGACGTTCCACCCGACGGGGATTGGCGCGTTGGTCGAGGAGGCCAGGCGGAAGGAGGTGGCCGTATGACTCGAGGACTCACCATCACCAGCGCGGTGCATTTCCGGCACGGACGCGGACGGCGAAAGGTGCTCGAGCGCGGCGAAGCACCGACCGCGACCACCGAGCCGGGGAGCATTCCACGTGTTTCCCGGCTCATGGCGTTGGCCCTGCGCCTGGAGCGTCTCCTGAAGGACGGCGAGGTGGCCGACTACGCCGACTTGGCCCGTCTGGGCCACGTCACCCGCGCCCGCGTCACGCAGATCATGAACCTCCTTAACCTCGCCCCGGACATCCAGGAGGAGGTTCTGTTCCTGCCCCGCACCATTCAAGGCCGCGACCCCATCCGCGAGCACGATCTTCGCCCCATCGCCGCCGTCCTCGATTGGCGCAAGCAGCGGCGAATGTGGAAGCAACTCTTGGCCGAGCAGCAGGCTGCCAACGGTGAGTGATTACGCCGCACCCTCTTGCGCCTGCCAGCGCACCTCTCCAAGCATCCCATCAAGCGCATTCCAATCCGGCATCGTGCCATCGGCCTGGTAGGCTTTGCGGGCCTGGCGGATGGCGGCGTGGAGGTCGGGCCACTGCTGGGACTCATCCTCGGCCTCGAAAAGGTGGCCGATGGCCCGGAGCCGGCGGGAGAAGCCCTGACGCAGGGAAGCCTCGGTGTCTGGCAGATCGTTCATCTCGGTCAGCAGGACATAGGCCGCGCCCAAGTGCTTCTCGACGCACTCGATGCAGCTCGGGCGGCTGGGGGTATACCCATTGCGCGGAACGACCAACGGCGGACAGTCTCGACATCGTCTCGAGGTAATCAAACGTTGTTGGTTCATGACAGCCTCCCAAACTCACAACGGTTCCAGCCCAAATTCGAACCAGTAACCCGCCGGTTCAAAATGAAAGCGTTCGTCATTGGTCGTCAAGTCGATAGTCAATCGATGGGTTTCTGGATAGAGTATTCGTTCAACAGGTGGTGCCGGATCGGATACGATCGGCCCCATCCCGCCTTCACACCCTTGCCCCCCGCCAGGCGCATGTGCAAAAGCGACTCGTGTCCCATCGAGATACAGATCCATGAGTTCATAATTCGGGTCTTCTTTTTCGGCCATCCCACCCCATTTCATGGTCAGCCAGAGAGTGTTCCGCACCTCGAAAAAGCATTGAGCTCCAGCATACTGGTAATAAGGGTTATGTTCGCAACAGTTCCAGTCATCCTCCCAGCGCATATACAGCGTAAACCCGTTGGCGAGTTGCACCCACGGGCTCTTGGGGACCGACTCAGGATTGGAATAAACACGGTAGGCGCCGTCCTGGCCGCCGTCGATCATACCGGAATCATAGAAAATCCAATCTAAGTGTTCGTACGGGCAGCATTCAGGGCACTCATGAGCGGTGTTGTAAACCCCCACCTTGCCGGAGGGCAAGACTCCGCGTTTGCCATTCGGCAGCACAACAGCTCGTCCTCTCAATGACATGCCATTCCCTGCCGTCTACAAAGGCTCCTCGCAACCTTCTTGTTCGGCAACCTCATTGATCCAACCGAGCGCAAGCTGACCCTGGGCGTTGTAGTGGGCGTAGCCGAACGTCGCCGGGCGCATTTGACCGACCGCAGGCCGCGCCCAGTTGTGCGGCGGAGTAACCGGGTTGACATTGGGCTCCAGCTCCTGGCCGGTCACTATGTCTGTTACCTGATACCTCCACGTGGCGGGCTCGGTTTGATCACCCTGCGAACCGCCGATTTGCGTCAAGTTCACCGGGAAGACCGTCGGTGACCAGCGGCCCAAGCGCACGACGGCCCATTTGACCCCGGTGCCGGAGTCCTTCCAGAGAATCTGGGCTGCACCTCCGCCGCTGCTCTTGAGGTGGGCGGCCGAGCCGTCCGCGATGTCCAGAACGGCATGGCCTGCGTGTGCGTCCGGGAGATTGACGTGGGTCATCTGGCGATACCATCGCGGGGCTTTGGCCCCCCGGCCGATATGGATGGTCTCTTCCGGCAACCGGCTGACGAGTGAGAGCACATCTTCGACCTGAGCCGCATCCTGTCCGGCGGCGTTCAGGCAGGCGTGCCTTACAGATTCCAGGCCATCCTGAAGCCGCTTGACCGCCCCTTCGACGGAGTTGATCGCAAACGGATTCCACACCATGCAGGTCGGGGCCCCCATGTGCCCGCTGATGGTGAAGTCCGCCCGCGTCCTGGCCGCGACGAGTTCCACGAACGGTTCTTTTCCCGGGCTGACATGGGAAACGAAGAGGCGCAGCCCGGGCCAGTCCGTCTCGTTGTCGGCGGCTCGCACGAGGTCGGCGTATTGAGAAAGCGTGCTCCAAATCCTGCCGCCGCCACCGGCGATGGGTTTCTGCATCATCTTCGACCCGGGCAGGAGATTCCCGCCCAGGCCGTAGATGAGTGCCGGCCCGACCCTGTATGCCTGGCGATGGTGCAGAACATGGAGGTTTCCAACCTTGACATCGCCTCGGAAGACCCGTTCGACGACGTCCTTGTCCTCGTGGTTGCCCCATACGGTGTAGACCGGCACACGGAACGATTCGCGCCCATCGACGTAGGACTGGAATTCGCCGAGCAGACAAGCGGCCTTGGCGGCGACGGTCTGCTCGGCGCGGGGAAGCCCAAGGATTCGATCCTTCTCGGGCTGCGGAAGGTCCGAGTGCGCGACGTGGAGCCGGAGCTCCCGCTCGGAAAGCCGCTCGGAGCTCCCATCGTCGTAGAAGCCGAGGTCGCCGGCGTGAATCACGGCGTCGGCCCGCGTCCGGGCCGCCAACTCGTTGATGACACCGAGCCGCCCGTGGGTGTCGCTTATCAGCAGGAATCGCATGCGCCTACTCCCGCGTGTCCGGGAGATCCAGCAGGAACCGCCAGACCGGAACTACCGTGATGGTTCCGTTTTCGCCTTCGATCCGCTCGCTTTCGGCCCTCGTGACGATGGTCCCTGTTCGCACGCCCAGTTCGGACATCGCTTCATCCAAGGCCGCGAGTTCCCGTTTCCTGGTCTGCGGTTCGACCAACGACTCGCATACTTGGACCAGCGCGCGTGGACGCCCCCGCGGCGAGAGGATGAAGTCGATCTCCCGCCCGGTCCTGGTCCTGTAATAGAAGACATCAGGGCAGGTCCTGCGCAGTCCCACGAAGACGAGGTTCTCCAGGAGGTGGCCGGAATTGACCAGAACGCCGGACGAAACCGAAGTGACCATGGAGTGATCGACGCAGTAGACTTTCTTCGGGTTGACGTGGCTGCGCGCCAGCGACGCGTCGAACAGCCTGACGCTGAACAGGAAGTAGGCGTCCTCGAACCACGCCAGATAGTCCGACACGACCGACTTGGGGACCTTGTGCCCCAGCGACTTGAGATAGCCCGTCAGCCGGTTGATGGTGTAGAAAGAGGCGGTGTTGTCGATCAGCCAGTGGGCCAGGTCGGAGACCGCCTTCGGATGGGACACGTCGTGCCGCTCGACCAGGTCCCGGAAGAGAACAGCGTGGAAGTACTCTTGATGCGTCTTGATCCGAAGCGGGCGGTCCAGCCCCGCCACCTCGGGGAATCCACCGGTCTCCCAGTAATCGTCAAAGGCCTTCTGGACGAGCAAACGCTTCCTCGTGGAAAGCTCGCCGGAAGCCTCCACCTTCCTGTAGTCCAGGAACTCGCGGAACGAAAAGGGGAACAGCTCCCAGGACAGGGCGCGCCCGCGCATCTGGGTGGCGATCTCCTTCGACAGCATCCGCGACGACGACCCGGTCAGGTAGACTTCGCACTTCTCCGTCCGCATCAGACGGTCCACGAACGACTCCCACTTGGGGACCACCTGAATCTCGTCGAAGAAGCAGTAGACCGTCTCCGCGTTCTTCTTCTGCGGGTAGAGCGAGTAGTACGCCTCGGCCACGTGTCCGAGCCCCTCCTGCTGAAGCCCGTGCAGGCGGTCGTCGAAGAAGTTCAGATAGAGAATGTTCTGGCGGGGAACCTTGCGGTCCAGCAGCCGTTGCATGATCTGAAACAGATAGGTCGACTTACCGCTACGGCGGACCCCTATGCACACGGACGCCTTGCCCGGAACCGCCTTCATCGACAGGCGGCGGGGCACCCCCGTCTCCAGCGGAGCCTCCTGCGCGTCCAGTATCATGGTCTTGAGCGTTTCCAGCATGGCCTTCTCCTGGCAAAAACGGTTTCCACTTACGGCCAAAACTGGACAGAATAATACCCACCTTGGCTGGCACCGTCAAGGGGCTATCTGGATTGTTCTGAAGAAGAGCCCATCCTGGTAGGCCGTCGCACATCCTCGGCTACGCGCGATGGCCGGACTCGGAGACGACCGCGCGCCGCGTGACAGCCTTCCGGCCACCACGCGGGAAAAACAGTTACGGGCCAAGAAAAACAGTTACACGAGCGGCTCCGCCCAGAAAAACGTGTGCGCGACGTGAAAAACGCGCCCGGGTGGCCATGTTCCAGGAGAAACGTGCCCGCTTCAGTCGTCCCCCTTCTCGTAGGTGGTCAGCCTCCGGCCGCAGTGGCGGGCACTCAGCGGGTGGCGTACCTGCGGAAGGCGGGCCCTGCAACCACACAAGACGCGGCGAGAAATACCACCGAGACCCCCAGCGGCAACCACGGCGACGAGAAATAAGCCTCGCCGGACGCACCGAGCCGGAGGAGTTCGACCACGTGGGTCAGCGGAGAGATGTACGCCACGGGTTTGACCCAATCGGGCATCTGCGACAGGGGCATGAAGACGCCGCTCACGAAGAGCAACGGGAAGCGGAAGAAATTCATCAGCGTCATGGCCTCGAAGACCTCTTTCACCAAGACCGACGCGATGATCCCCATGAGCGAAAACATCCCCGCGCCCAGCACAAGCCCGAGCGCAAAGACACCAGGCCGGGCCAACGGCAGGCCCAGCAGCGCAGCGAGCCCCAGCGTCAGGACAGCGGCCGTCGCGATGCCGTAGGCCGCCGCGCTCAGGGCCTTGCCGAGAACGATGGTGCGGGCGGTGAGCGGGGCCAGGAGAAGCCGCTCCAACGTCCCGCTGCGCTTCTCGAAGGTGATGACGATGGCCGCCATCGAGGTGTTGCCGAAGAGCAGCGTCATGCCGATGATCCCTGGCGCGACCGCAAGATACCCCGCCCTGTCCTTCAGGTACACGGCCAGGATCAGAACGGCAGGAAACAGCAGGCCCCACGTCACCAGTGGCGGCTTGCCGTAGTAGCTCTCGACGTCCTTGTAGCTGATGGCGAGCGCCCGGGCGACCAGGCTCACGACTCGTCCCTCCTGTTCGCCTGCGCATTCTCGGTCAGAAGCGACACGAAAGCGTCCTCCAGCGTCGGTTCCCGCGTGCCCACCTCATCGACGCGAAGGCCTTCCCGCCGGCAGAACGCCACGACTTGGCCGAGCGCCTCGTGCAGGTCGGCTACGTCGAGCCGCCAGTAACCGTCCTGGAGTTTCGCGGAGCGGATCGCGGGACAGGCCGATTTGAGGATGTCGGCGTCAACCGGACCAGAGAACCGGACGGAGACGCTCCGCGCTCGGCCGACGCACCCCTTGATTTCGGCCACGCTCCCCCGCGCGACGATTCGCCCGCCTATCAGCACCGCCACGTCGTCGGCCAGTTCCTCGGCCTCGAAGAGGTTGCGGGTGGTTAGGAAGACAGTAGTCCCGCCACCGACGATTCGGCGGATGAGTCCGCGCAGGGACTTGGCGCTGGGCACGTCGAGGCCGGTGGTCGGCTCGTCGAGAAAGAGCACCTTCGGCCGATGTACCAGCGCGGCGGCAACGGTCAAGCGGCGTTTCATGCCGCGCGAGAGCGCTCCGAACGGTTGGTCCGCCTTCTCGGCCAGGCCGAACCCCTCGATCAGCTCAGCGGCACGGCTCCGTCCCTCCGCGCGGGGCAGGCCATAGAGCTGGCCCACGTACTGGAGGTTCCTGCGGCAACGCAGCTCGGGGTAGAGGTTGGAGTTCTCGGTCACGACGCCGATGCGGCTCTTCACGAAGACCGGGTCGTGGGCCACGTCCCGGCCGAGTATCGAGACCTCGCCGCCATCGCGGCCCAGCAGCCCGCACAAGATGTTGATGGTCGTCGTCTTGCCCGCGCCGTTGGGACCAAGATAGGCGAACACTCTCCCGCGTCGAACATCGAACGAGACCCCGGCCAATGCGACGACCGCGCCGTAGCTCTTCCTGAGGCCGCCGACCCGGACGGCTATTTGCGCTTCCTGCTCGTCTTGACGCACGGGTGTTCCTTCACGTCGCCGTGGCATTTCTTGATCTGCTCGGGCGGGCACGCTTCGGCTTTGCCCTTGAGTTCCTTGGGCCTTTCGCATTTCGTTTTTCCGCAGCACATCGTCTGGTTCCTTTCTTCTGCAATCCGAAAAGAGAGTCCATGACCGCCCGGCAACGCCCGGCGGCGTCGGGCGAGAGACTATAGTGGATGAAGTAGCCCCGCCGGTCGGCTTGGACGAGACCGGCGTCCTTGAGAATCCGCAGGTGCTGGGACACCGCGCCCGCCGAGATGCCCAGCAGGTTGGACAGGGCCCCGACGCAGAGCGTCCGTTCGGCCAGAAGGCGGATGATCTCCGCTCGCTTCTCCACCGAGAGCGCCCTGAAGATTCGCATCATGTCTTGCCGATCTATCTCAGCCATCCGTTTTAGTATCCGCTAAAAGACGGAAATTGTCAAGCGCGAAAACCGCTCCGTGCAAATCAGTTGGCAGATTCGTAGGTGGTAACCCTCCGGCCGCAGTAGCGGCACTCGCGACGGCGGAGGATTCGCCCACCGATGGTGGCGCGGGTATAGAGCACGTGGAAATGCCTGCACCCGCAGCGCGGGCACTCCAGACCACGCTTAACCGGCTGGGCCGCTGGCATCGTGGCAGGAAGACCTTTCGAGTCCCCGCTCATCTGTGTGCGCTCGTCCATCTATCGCCTGCTCCGCTGGAGGTCCGAGAGTCTCACGCGCTGGCGCTTCACGTCGGCCTTCGCGTCCGTTCCGGGCAGCACCACGCCCTGCATCGACGCCGCCACGGCGCAGCCGACGAGGCAATCGAGCCAGTGGTTCTCTGAGGCCTCGGGGCGCAGTTTCCACTCGTCCACCACGCGGCCCCGGCCCTCGGTCTTCACGCGGTACTCGCTCGTCAGGTGCTCGGCCAGGAGGCGATGCACTTCCGGGTCGCGGCCGAAAAGCGACAGGCACCCCCGGTCGCCCATGGCGACGGCAAGGCGTGCGTGGATGAACGACTTCCAGTAGTTCGAGTCGAAGAGCACGTGGCGGATGGCCCGGCGGCCGTGGACACTGGGGATGCGCCAATTCAGGCCGACGCGGTCGCCGCGCTTGCGGCGGTACTCGGCCAGCGGGATGCTTGATGCCCCCACGAACCGCCCGTGGCTCGGCGTCAGGACCGCCGCGTGGGCGCTCTGACGGCAGAACTGGTAGACCACGTCAGTCGATGTGCCCCAGTTGGCGTCGATGAGGCACCGCTCGACCTTCAGGTGCGCCCCGTCTTCCCGCCGCCACTCCCGGCCGAGAAGGTCGCTGGTCACCGCCTCCAGCCCGGCGTAGATCGCACCCTCCAGTCCCGCACCCTTGGCGGCGAGCTGAAGCGTCCGCGTCGCGTCCCGCAGAGTAAAGTAGCGCCTCTTCTGGTCTCGGGATAGGCTTTAAGGCGGACCGCCTCAGCGAAGATCGTCCAACACTTGGCCGACAACTCGCCACCCTCATTGAACGGCCACAGGGGTGGCCTGCCCTTGGGATCCACGGCGAGATCCCAGGGTCGCAGTCGTTCAACCCCCGGTGTCTTCTGCGTTGCTGCTGAATCTGCCGGTAAACTGGCACCACAGCGTGCCTGATGGCTTCGTGGAACGTATGACAGTCAGCAGGGGTATAGTCGAACCGCTCATCAGCCTTGAACTGGTAGTCTCGGAAGCTGTCGAAACCGGCATTCGGGGCAATTTGCGAACGCAGCCGGATCATCCGGTGGAAGATCTCATCGATTGATTCCCGATCAGCAAGTCGGCGTCGGGCGGACGGCTCGGAGGTTCCTGCCGAACGCGGCGGTCGGGCTCTTGCTGGGACTCTGATCGTCCGTCTGGCAGGTCATCGCGACGAGGCGCTTGTCGTGTTCCTCCGACAGACAAGAGGCCAGCTCGCTTCCGTCGAGAATCCACTGCTCGAATTGGCCGACGGTCTCGATGGGCCGGGCATCGAGGGCGTCAAACAAGGGTTCGATACTGGGCCCAGTGCCCATGCCAGCTTCGGCCGGCACGAATCTTCGGGCGAACCGGGTATGGGCCACAGGCGTCATGCGCAGCTTCCTTGAGCAGGCTCAGTTCGCTGCTCGTATTTCATAAACCGCTGTGAGAAATAAGGTTAGAGCTGGAAAGCTGTTCGGACGGCGGTCTCGAAGATGATTCGTCCATCCGCCGAAGCTCCTGGTCGACGGGTCCACTCAGGGTGCTGGGTGGGGTGAACGTGGCGCTCAGGATGGGGCATCAGGCCGAAGATGCGGCCTGTTCTGTCGGTCAAACCGGCGATGTCCGCCTGGCTGCCATTGGGATTAACCGGATAAGGGCCTGGGCGTCCTTGGGCATCACAGTAAGTGACGGCTACGTGTCCGTTCTCAATCAATCGCCTCAGAGTCTGATCGTCAGCGGCCACGAGCTTGCCTTCCCCGTGGGCAACTGGCATGGCCAGAATCGTGTCGGCTGGAAAAAAGGCAGTCGCCCGCTTCCCCGTCCGCAAGTGCACCCATCGATCCTCGAAGCGGGCCGAGTCGTTGTTTGTCAGGGTGACGGTCTGCCGACTCATGAAACTCTGGCCATCGCCCGGTAGCAGCCCTGCCTTGACCAGAACCTGAAAACCGTTGCAGATCCCCAGAACCAGTTTGCCTGCGGCCACGAATTCGCCGATGGCATCGGCAAGGTGGTGAACCATCTGGTTAGCCAGGATCTTCCCGGCGGAGATGTCATCACCGTAGCTGAAGCCGCCAGGAATCGTTAGAATCGCGAACTCCCGCAACAAGGCGGGTTTATCGATGAGTTCGCGTACGTGTACCCGCCGGGCTTGGGCGCCGGCCAGTTCCCAGGCATGGACGGTTTCCTCGTCGCAGTTGGTACCGGCGGTTCGAAGGATCATCACTCTTGGTTGGCTCATGGCACCAGAGTGTATGACTCGGGCGTCGGGCCTGCAAACCCCAGCCCCGACGGGCGCCAGTTGGTGCTTCCCCCCGCGAGATGAATCGGCCCCCATGCCGCAGGAGTGACAACGGTGAGAACAGGCCCGATCCGGACGGTGGTTTGGCTGGCGGCGATGGCAAGTTGCGTTGCCGGCATCTGGCTGAGCAGAGAATTGACCTTCGAGTACCTGAAGACTCACGGATTCGCTCCGGTGGCGGCAGCTACCGAAAACGATGGTGAGACAAGTTGGTTTGACGCCATCTGTAGTGCAACAGAGAGCGCCAGTTGTGAAGAGGTGGCGCAGAGTCCCTACTCGGTCTGGCCCTTTGGCAGCAAGCCCGGGCAATTCCACGTGCCGGTGGCGCTTCTGGGGATGTTCTACTTCACGGCCGTACTCGCGTGGTTGGGCCTGGTCGGAATCTGTAGCCCCTCGCGATGGTGGGCACACCTCATTCTTGTAAGTGGGACGGCCGTCGGCCTCGGTGTCAGCGCATTCTTCGAGTACGTCATGTGGACCAGACTGAAGTACTACTGTCCGCTGTGTGTGATCACCCACGTGCTGTCGCTGCTGCTCTTTGTTTTCGCTTTGGCGCTCTGGCCGCGGGAATCGGACGAAGCCGCCGCAGCCCCGCCCCGCGCCTCGGCCACACCCGCCGTTGCGTGGTTTGCCCCTTCCGTGACTCATTGGCCGACCTTGCGCATTCTGGTGGCGACCCCGATCGTGGCGTTGGTGGCGATCTGGGGGGAATACCAGTGGTTGTCGCCGACCGTCGCGGCTGAGCGGTCCGTTGTTGAGAAGGAGGTTTCGACCACCCAGCCCGTCGATGAGAAGGAGCTGCTCGCGACGCTGACGACGCAGCCCGCCGAGGTGCTGATTCAAAAGGTCATCGACGCGCACAAGAAGCTCACCACCGCCGAGGCTTACCAGAAGCATTACCAGAAGCAACTGGATTACTACCAGACGCGCTGGCAGCACGCCTACACGGCATGGGAAATCTCACCGCCCGTGCCCATCTCGCTCGAGGACCGACCGTTCCGCGGCCCGGTCAATGCTCCGCACACACTCGTGGTGTACAGCGACTTCGGATGTCCGGGGTGCAAGCGATTCGAGGACTACACCAACACGAGACTGTTGCCGCTGAGCGAGCGTTACGGCGGATTGATCCGCATGACATTCAAGTATTGGCCGATCTGCACCGACTGTAGTCCTTACGCGTCCCACAACCTGCATCCGGCCGCCTGCAAGGCGGCGCTGGCGGCGGAGGCGGCCCGGATCGTCGGCGGCGACGAGGCCTACTGGAAAATGCACGACCTTCTCTGGGACAGTCAGGCGAGATGGAAAGGATGGAAGGAGAATCGGGACTTCAATGTCCTGGCGCGCGAGATCGGACTGGACGAACAGGCCTTTGAGCAGGCGATGGCCGGCGACCAGGCCATGGCCCGGGTCAAGGCTGATCTGGACGAAGGGGCCAATCTCGGCAAGAACCTGCCGAATATCAAGCCCGGCGACGTGGACTTCATCAAGGTTGATTCAACACCCGCGATTTTCGTGGATAACAAGCGAGTCTGGCGGCCGCACGCGACCGACGCTCTGTGGTTGAAGATCATGACGTCGCGGGTGCCTTCGTCGAGTATTCCGGTGTCGGGGACGTCGGCAGCACCGACGCGGCAGGACGAGCGGCCTTCCATGGCGGCGACAAGGCCGCAGCCGTGATCCGACGCGGACAAGAACATCGAGGACACATACGATATGAGACAAAGCGCAGCAGCAGTCACCGGCGTGGTCTTTGCGGCGCTGCTGGCCTTGGCGGGTCTGGCGGCCAGCGCCGTTCTCCTTCAGCGTCACGTTGCTGTCGAGGTCGGCAGCGATCCGGTTCTCGGCGCCATGTGTGAAGACGCCGAGGGGCAGTCAAGCTGCGACGCGATCCTGGCCAGCAAGTGGGGCAAAATAGTGCTGGGCCGGGGCGACAAGAGTGTGACCATCCCGACGGCGATGTTCGGATTTGCGTTTTTCGCCTGCATGGCCTCGTGGTACATCACGGTGGGGCAGGCGCGCGGGTCGCGGCGGTGGTTGCATTTTCTGCCCGTTCTGGGGGCGGCCGTCGGAGCCGTGATCTGCATCTGGCTTGACGTGATCATGTGGTCCAGGTTTGATCGGCCCTGCTGGTTGTGTTTTCTGGTGCATGTGCTGACCCTGGCGCTGCTGCTGGTGACCCTGCTTCTGTGGCCAAGACAGGGCATGGCGGCGGGCCCCGCGGTCGCGCCGGCCGGGCACATCGTGGAGAGTTCGTACGGCCGCCAGTCAGAGTTGTCTCACCCACCGCTGCATCTGGTCCTGGCCGCCGTATTGACGGCCGCCGCTATGAGCGCTGCCGGCTGGGGAATCTACCAGTCACGTTTGCGGAAGGCCTACAGCAACGAGTACTTCGCGAAGTGGCAGGAATACGACGGCGATTATGCCGCCAAACACGCGAAGTTCATGTCTCAACCCCAGTTGCAGATTCCGATCATGCCCGAGGACCCGGTCCGCGGCCCGGCCGACGCCCCACACACCGTGGTCGTTTTCACTGACTTCCAGTGTCCGCATTGCAGACTGATAGCTGACATGCTCGATGAGCGCATGAAGGAATACCCGGGCCGCTTCCGCGTGGTCTTCAAGTACTTCCCCATGAACACCACGTGCAACATCTACATCAAGAACACGCCGCACGGCGCGGCCTGTGCCGCCGCCGTCACGGCCGAGGCTGCCCGGATTCTTGGCGGGAATGAAACGTTCTGGAAAATGCACGACGAGCTGTTCCGCGATCCGGAAGGTTTCGCCAAGCGCAGCACCGAATATGTCAAGCAAGCTTGCGAGAAGCTGGGAATAGACCACGACGCACTCTGGAAACAGATCAAGACGTACGGCATTTGGGATCGAATCCGCTCCAACGTGGGCCAAGGCAGTGCCTTGGGCGTCAACGCGACCCCGACGCTGTTCTTCGACGGTCGGCGCATGGCCGGCTGGGGCGACCGTCACACTTGGCGATTCCTTGTGGAGAGCCCGCCCTCCAAGACCCCACACGCGGTTCCCGCGACATACCCGGTCTTGGGGACACGGCCCGCAAGCACCGCGCCATCGGTTCCCGTAACGACGACCCGCGCCGCAGCCGCGCCCCCGACGACGCGGGCCGCGACCGCACCGGCAATGTAAAGCGGCCGGTTTGGGCTGCCGCCGGTCGCTTACCGATTCTCACGGCGCATCCAGCCGCGCTCAATCTCTTCGAGCGACTTGCCTTTGGTTTCGGGCACGAAAGCGGCCACAAAGACAAAGCAGAAGGCGCACATGACCGCGTAGATGAAGAAGGTGTTGCCGCCGAGGTGCTTGAGCATGCGCGGAAACGTCTGGGTGACCATGAAGCAGGCGAACCACAGACACACGGTGGCCACGGCCATCGCCCGGCCGCGGATGCCGGTCGGAAAGATCTCGGCGATCACCACCCACACGACGGGCCCCATGGCAATCGCGAATGAGGCAACGTAAGCCAGCACCAGAACCAGCACCCACGGCCCGTGGAATCGTTCGCGCCGGAATGCTTCGCCCAGCAGCAGCAACGACAACCCCATTCCGGCCGAGGCGGTCAGCAGCAGCGGCTTGCGCCCGACTCGGTCGACCACCCAGATGGCGACGACGGTAAATGCCAGGTTGACCGCCCCGACCAGCACGGTGTGGCCGATCGCGTCGGTGATCTTCAGGCCGGTGCTGCTGAAGATCTTGGGCGCGTAGTACAGCACGATGTTGATCCCCGTGATTTGCTGGAGAACGGCCAGCCCGATGCCGATCAGCAGCGGCAGCCGCATCCGCGGGGCGAAAAGCTGACCCAGTGAACTCGTCTCCAGCGAGAGGGCGTCGCGGATTTCGCCGATTTCACGCCCGGCATGAGCTTTCCCGCCGATGCGAGCCAGGACGGATTCGGCCCGGTCCTCCTGCCCCCGGCTCACCAACCACCGCGGGCTTTCCGGCACAAAGAACAGCAGCACGAAGAATAAAACCGCCGGCAACACACCGGAGCCGAACATCCAGCGCCAGCCGTAATGGATGTTCCAATCCTGGTCGTCTGCGCCGCCCTGCCTGGCGATGTAGGCATTGACGAAGTAGACCACCAGCATGCCGAAGATGATGGCGAACTGGTTGACCGAAACCAGGCGGCCGCGGATGCGGCTCGGTGAAACCTCGGCGATGTACATCGGCGACATCATCGAGGCAATGCCGATGCCAAGCCCGCCGATCATCCGTGCCATGACGAACTGGTTAAGGTTGCGAGGCAATGCCGCGCCCAACGCGGACAGGCCAAACAGGACCGCCGCCAACAGCATCGTCTTCTTGCGACCGAAGCGATCGCTCAGCGTTCCGGCCGTGCCCGCACCGAGCATGCAGCCCAGCAAGGTGCAGGCCGCGGCCCAGCCTTCCCAGTTCTCGTCGAGCGCGAACTTCTGACTCAGGAACTCGGTCGCGCCCGAAATCACCGCCGTGTCGTAACCGAACAACAAACCGCCCAGCGCCGCGACCAGCACCAACAGCACCACGTAGAGGAGACTGCCCGATTCTCTGCCAGCGTTCATCGGACCACTCGGTCACAGTTTGTACTGCGGTATCTTGAGCAGTTCACCGTCCTTCAAAGCCGACTGGTGAGCAACGATGCCGGCAACGGTCATGTTCAATGCCTGGGCGATATCCACCAGCGGCTTGCGGTCTTGGAGGATCGCGGTGACGAATTCGTTCATCAGGTGGCCGTGCGAGCCGCCGTGACCTCCGGCTTCCACCTTGGGCGGAAGCGGCGGGCGCCTGGTATCCGGCAGGTTCTTCTCCAGTCCCTCGTACTTGCCGTAAAACGTGCCCCGCTGCCCTCGAATCCGGCCCATCTCGCCGCCCGCGCCCGGAGAGTCCCAACTGACCGCCATCCGCGCCGATCCGCCTTCGCTGGTGCGGAATAAAGCGATCTCGGTGCCGAACGGGTTCTTGTAAGGGTTGTTCTCGGGCCGAAGGTGCGGGATGATGCTGGGCATTCCCATGCAACAGACTTCCGTGAAGCTGCCCCCTCCCACGCCGACGTAGTAGGCATTCGAGTGCGTCGGGTACCACTGCGGCGGCAGGCCGACGCGCCAACCTTTGTATGAGTCGATCGGCTCTTCCATATAGTGGTAATACTCTCCTTCGGCGTAAACCAGCTTGCCGAAGCCGCCGGCCTTGTAGATCTCCCGCATGGCGTACAAATCGGCATGGAAATACGAGGTCTCAAAGAGCATGTACTTGAGGCCGGTTGTCTTGACCGCCTCAAAGAGCTTGTCGGCGTCCTCGATCGAACCGAAGCACGCCGGCACGGCCGAGCACACGTGCTTGCCGTGTTGGAGAGCCATTATGGCCAGCCGCGCGTGGCTCGGGGCATCGGTCGCGACGAACACCGCTTCGATCTTCTGATCCTTGATCATCTCTTCGGCCGAAGGATAGGTTTTCTCGCAACGGACGGCCTTGGCCAGAGCAGCGCATTTGTCGGAATCCAGGTCGCTGACAGCCACGATCTCGACGTTGGGATGGTCCTGGAAGCTGAACGCCGCCCCGAACCGGCATACGCCATATCCGGCAATACCGACGCGAACCTTGCGATCCGAGACGGGCTTCCAGTCCTTGGATGCGTTCAAATCGGTCGCTTCCTTCTCAAATCCCTGGATTACCTTCTCCTCGGCGCGGGCGATCCCCGTCACGCCGAGAGCGGCGGTACCCAGACCCAATGCCTGCAGAAACGAACGTCTTGTGGTGGAATCCTGCATCGTGAGTCCTCCTTCATCTCTACGCGGCGGTTCTCGCAGACCGCCTTGCGAACCCATCGCTCGCGATTTTGTTCCTTGCCGGTTCAACTCATTCCAGCGATAGCATGGCCTTGTACTCGGCCAGCCGTCGATTGACGTCGTCGATGGTCACCTTCTCGATCCGTCGCAGACTGAAATCCTCAATGGTAAAAGACGCGGTGATGGTACCGTAAGCGAGGGCCCGTTTGAGCGAGACCTCGCTGAAGTCGCGTTGTTTAGCCAGGCAGCCCATCATCCCGCCGGCGAAGCTGTCACCCGCCCCGGTCGGATCCTTGACTTCGGTCGTCGGGAAAGCCGGCAGCACCGCCACCGTGTCTTTGGTGACCAGCATCACGCCGTTTTCACCCTTCTTGATCACCACGAACCGCGGTCCCCATTCGATGATCCGTCGGCCGGCGAGCACCAGGTTGTGCCTGTCGGTCAGCAAACGAGCCTCGGCATCGTTGAGGATGGCCCCGTGAACCATGCTGAAGGTCTTGAGCAGGGCGGCTCGTTCATTGGTGATCCAGAGGTTGCGCGTGTCCGCTACGATCAGTCTTGGAGACTTGAGCTGGCCGACAAGATCCTGCTGCAACGAGGGGTGCGTCGCGGCCAGGAAAACGTACTCACTGTCGGCGAACTGCGGAGGGATCCTCGGGCCGGCCTCCGCCAGCACGTTCAGTTCAATGGCGATGGTCTCGGCATCACTGGTCACCTGGTCATACTGCCCCGACCAGCGGAAGGTCTTGCTGCCCCTGCGGACTTCGAGCCCTGCCAGATCGATGTTCCGCTTCGTCAGGAACGCGCGGAAATCATCCGGGAAATCCTCGCCGACGACGCCTACGAACCGCACCGGGACAAAGAGCGTGGCCGCGAATGAGAAATACACGGCCGAGCCTCCATAGACGCCCTCGGCGCTGCCAAAGGGGCTTCTCACATCGTCAATTGCGATACTGCCGGTCACCAGTAGTGACATCGATGAGTCTCCATGCGCCCGGAAGGCGCGCTCCATCGCCGTGAGGCTCCTGTCATCCACAAAAGGATGAAGGCGAAAGGATGAAAGATGGAAAGTCCCGGTGTCCGCTCGGCCCGGAATCCGCTACCGCTTGGCCCGGAATCCGCTACCGCTCGGCCCGGAATCCGCTACCGCTCGGCCCGGAATCCGCTACCGCTTGGCCCGGAATCCGCTACCGCTCGGCCCGGAATCCTTTCCGGGCCGCATCCTCTCGCGGAAGGTATCCCGCGTTCGGCAAGAATGGCAATGGAAATCCTCCACGCGGAAGGTCCCGGTCGTCCCACCCTATCTCCGGCGGCGGGCAAAGCCTCACTTGCCACATCCTTCCTCCTTCATCTCTTATCCTTGATTCTCACGGCGATGTAATGGGCCTCCTCGGTTACCGCGCCGACCGCCTCAGCAAGGGCAGTCTATAACGAGTCGGGAATGCTTGCCAGCGCGCCGAATAACAGACGGGGGCGGTTCCAACAAAAATGCCCCGAGGCACCGGACCTCGAGGCATGGGTCGATATCGAGAGCGTCATGAGAGAATCTAGGCCGATTCCTTGCGCCGGGCCCTTTGGGTGAAGAGGTCGACTTCTCCGCGTGCAACCTCCTCGGTAACGACGAATCGGCCGTTCTTGCCTTCCTCGGGCAGACGATACATCACGTCCAGCATCAGGTCTTCCATCACGCCGCGCAGAGCTCGGGCGCCGGTGTCTCGCTCCATGGCCCGCTCGGCGATGACCTTGAGTGCCGCGCCGGTAAACTCCAGCTCGCATCCTTCCATCTCAAAGAAACGCTGATACTGGCGAACCAGGGCGTTCTTGGGCTCGGTCAGGATCCGCACGAGGGTTCCCTCGTCCAACTGGTCCAGAGCGGTGATAACCGGCAGCCGGCCCACCAGTTCGGGAATCATACCGAAAGTCACCAGGTCGTCGGGCGTCACGCTTCTGAGAATGTTCCGATCGCGAACCGTGCTGTCCTTGGTCGACTTACCGCTCATCTCGCCCATGAAACCGATGGTCGATTTGCCCAACCGCCTTCCGATAATCTCGTCGAGGCCGACGAACGTGCCGCCGCAGATGAACAGAATGTGCGTCGTGTCCATCTGGATGTACTGCTGTTCGGGGTGCTTCCGGCCGCCTTGCGGCGGTATGTTCGAGATGGTGCCCTCGAGCATTTTGAGCAGAGCCTGTTGAACGCCTTCGCCGCTGACGTCGCGGGTGATGCTGACGTTCTGACTCGTCTTGCCGATCTTGTCGATCTCGTCGATGTAGACGATCCCTCGCTGGGCGGCCTCAAGATCATAATCTGCGTTCTGGAGCAAACGGAGCAGGATGTTCTCCACGTCCTCGCCGACGTATCCCGCCTCGGTCAAAGTGGTCGCATCGCCGATGGCGAACGGAACGTTCAGGACGCGCGCGAGCGTGCGAGCCAGCAGCGTCTTGCCCGATCCGGTGGGCCCGATCAAAAGGACGTTCGACTTGTCGATTTCGACGTCGTCTTCGTCCGCCCCGTCGGTGTGGGCCAGTCGCTTGTAGTGGTTATGGACGGCCACGGCCAGAGCCCGCTTGGCGTGCTCCTGCCCGATGACGTATTGGTCCAGGAACTCTTTGATCTGCCGCGGTGGCGGGATGGAGCTGGCCAAGTGCCTCGCGGGGCCGCTCTTGCGTTTCTCCTGCTTGATGATGTTCTGGCAAAGATCCACGCAAGCGGCGCAGATGTACACGTCGCCGGGACCTTCGACCATGGGTGCCGCCTCACGCTGGCTCTTGCCGCAGAAACTGCATGACGTGCTGCGACGCCCGGGACGCCCCGGTCCGCCCGTCCCTCCTGTCGGCCCGCGTGTACCTGCCATGAAAACCTCTCACCAATGATCAATCGTCTGATCAATCGTCAGACCCACCCGATGTGGGGTTGCCGTCTTGCCCGTATCACAACGGGCTGCAAGCCCGTCCCGCACGGCTCACGGGAATGGACCCCCGATCGATCTTCCTGCGCCTGACCTCTCGCCTCGCTCACCTTCAGCGGCTGGACACCCGCCGGGAGTACACCCGGATAACAGGCTGTGTCCGGTTCTATCGACACGCGATACGGGCTTTCTGGAGATCAAAATCCTGCCCGCCCGAACCGCGCTCAAACTCGCTTCTCAGGGCTGGAATCGGCCTCCGGGCTCTTGGCAACCCTGCTCTTGTAGGCGGCGATCATCGTCTCGCGCAGGCGCTGGTATTCGTCCTCGGTCAGACTGCCCTCCGCCCTCATCCGGCGAAGGTCATCCAAGGTCCAGACCTCGCCCGGCGTCGGCTCGTCAGCAAGCGACCGTCGCCGCCACCAAATGATCGCTGCACCAAAGACGACTGCCGCAAGAATGAGCCCAAAACCGACCCACAGGATCGGCAGAGCCTTCTCCCACACATCCGGCCGGCTTGTCTGGGCAAACCACAAGGAGCCGTCTCCCTTATTCATTATACGGACGCGAAAGGAAAGGGTCCAATAGAAATAACCATCTTGTTAACAGGCACTTGCGATCTCTCGTCGCTCCCGGGACACAGGCCCGCGGCTCAGTACCCGGCCTCCGAATCATTCTCGCCGCTAACCTCCGAACGAAGCTTGGCTTTGGGCAGACCCGCCAAGGCCCGGCGCCTCGCCTGCCCGTAAATCAGCATGAGGTTGCGAAAGTAGATCGCGCAGGCCAGCAACTGGCCGAGCATGATGACCAGGTCGCGTTGATGCCAGGCATAAATGAACAGAGCCCCTCCCCCCGAGAGCGACAGATACCAGAAGGCAATGGGTATGGTGCTGTGTCCGCGGCGCTCACTGACGATCCACTGCCAGAGAAACCGCCCGAAGAACAACGCCTGAGCTCCAAACCCGAACCAGACCCAGGGATCCCGCAGTTTGTCCCAGACCTCGAAATCCCGCCAGAACTCCACGAACCAATGATTGAGTGTCGCCATCACTTACCACAGCATTTCTTGTACTTCTTCCCCGATCCGCAGGGGCAAGGGTCGTTGCGACCGACCTCTTTCTTATCGGCACGAATGGGCTCGACTGGCGGCGGCAGCGGTTCTTCGTCCTTGCCGGGAAGGCCCGCCTTGCGCCATTCCTCCCTCTGCTTGCGGCGGTCAAAGCGGTTTCCTTCGCTGTTGTCTCTCAGCGCCATGCGTCAGCTCCTCCTCAACGGCTCTTTCCTTCCGTGACATTGTTTGTATTTCTTGCCTGAACCGCAAGGGCACGGATCGTTGCGGCCGACTTTGGGAGCCTCGCGTCGGATGGTCACGGGCTTGGCCCCCTCGCCTTGGGCCCGCATGGCCGCCTGCTGGTCTTCTGAAGCCCCGGCAAAGCCGGCTCCCACGGATGAGTCGTGACGGGCCTCCAAATGGGAGGTGCGTCGGGACTCCTCCGCCCCCTCGCCCGCCTGACCATGCGAGACCTTGAAGATCATGTCTGTCACCCGCTCCCGAATGGTTTTCCACATCTGCCGGAACTGCTCGCGGCCTTCGATGGCATACTGGCTTTGCGGGTGGGTCTGATCGCCGCCCAGGGGGCGCTGCATGATCGCGTGCTTGAGATGATCCATCTCCAGCAGGTGGTCTTTCCAGCCCTGATCGTAGATCCGCAACAGCACCCATCGCTCGAGCTGGGTCAGCTCCCAGCGAGCCAATTGGCGACCGGCATTGAGCAGCACCTCGCGGGGCTCCTCGGCGCCCGATCTCAGCGCCTTTTCGTTCAGGGCCTTACCGAATCGCTTCCGAGCCCACTCGTACAGTTCACCGTTGCCCGTGGCGCCGTACCGCGAGAGGGCCCCGTCAATCTCATGTTCGAGCCGGCCGCCTTCGAGAAAATCGCGCCCGGCCTGGACGAGTTCATCAGCGATGTCCTTGATGGGACGACCGACGAATCGCTCACTGTTCCACCCGAGTTGGTATTTCGCGTTTGCCCAGCCGACGACGGCCTGACAGGCGTAGACGTTGTCGGTCCCGGTCGATCCAAACGCCTGTTTCAGGACGGTTTCGACCGGATAGTATATTTCCCGCTGGGTGTAGGCCTCGCGAACCTTCGCGTAAATCACCTCCTTGACCTTCTCCTCGGCGCCCTCGGCGATCTCGTCGGCCTTGATCGCAATCCCGAACTTGTTGCGCGCCCAATCTGCGAGGGCACGACGGGCATATTGCGGGTCCAGGTACGCCTCGATGGCGGAAAGATCCACCTGGTCATAGTGAGCATCGGCGGCCTGCGTGAGCAGGTCCTCAATCTCTGCCGGCGTCATCTTCCGAAGCTGGTTCTGCGTCGTCGACACCGGAAACATCCGCTGAGCCCACTTCAGCAGACCACCAACGTCCCAGGCAGCGGAACCCTCCTCTTCGTCGATGTACTCGCCGAGTGACGTGCGGATCGCGTCGCGGATCTCGTCCTTGGCTTTTTCGCGAATGATCCGCTGCAGGTGTGCCGCATCGTCGCCCTCAAGAACCTCGGCATCAATGGCTACATCGAGATTGTTCTTGCACCAATCGCTGATCCGGCGGGCCATATAGTCCTCGGCCAGGTAGTCGGCCACCGCTTCCTCGACGGTTTCCTCAATCATGCGCCAGATCAGGTCGCTGAGCTGTCGGCCCTCCAGAATCTGCTGACGCTCCTTGTAGAACGCGCGACGCTGGTAATCCATCGGCTCGTCCCACTCGAGCAGATGCTTCCGAATCGAGAAGTTGCGCTCCTCGACCTTTCTCTGGGCCCGCTCGATGCCCTTCGAGATGCGCTTGTCCTCCAGGCTCACGCCCTCGGTGAACCCCAGTCTCTCCATCATCTTGAGCATCCACTCGGGCATGAACAGCTTGAGCAGATCGTCTTCGAGCGAAAGGAAGAACCGGCTTGACCCCGGGTCACCCTGGCGTCCGGCCCGGCCGCGAAGCTGATTGTCGATCCGCCGGGCCTCATGCCGCTCGCTGCCGACGATATGCAAACCGCAGGGGGCGTTCAGAGAGCAGATGTGTCGTCCCATCGCCGGGAATCGAGAATCGAGTTTCGGCTTGAAGCAATGGCTGCAGGCCGTCGCGGCGTTGTATTCGGGGCAGTTGATGCAGCACTTGGTCGAGCCCGGAGGAAACAGACGCAGCGAGGCCGCAGGGTACTCCGGTATCATCGTGCGCACATCCTGCGGTACCTTGCACTTGCCGTAAACCACGCCCTCTTCAAGCTTGATGTCCGTTCCTCGCCCGGCCATGTTCGTGGCGATGGTGACATTGCCCAGCGGCAGATTCTCCGTCCCGCGGGTCGGCTCGTGCCGATGCCCGGCCTTGGCCACGATCTCCGCTTCGCGAGCGTGGTTCTTGGCGTTCAGAACCTCGTGTTCGATCCCGTAGGTCTTGATCAACAGTTGTGACAGCCTCTCGGAGTTCTCGACGCTGGTGGTGCCGACCAGGATGGGGCGCCCCGTTGCCAGATTGCCCATTACGCGATCGTAAGTCTCCATCATGGCCCGCGTGACTTGGGTGTCGCCGTTCTCAGCGTCGCGAAACTGCTGCAGGGCTTGCTCGATGGCCTCGATCTGCTCGTTTCGCCGGTCTTCGGAAAGGTCGGGGGTTTCTTGGATAATCGGCTTGAGCCGGTTGAACACTTCCGCAAGCAGGAAGGGGTCGTTCGGACGGCCGCGGCGGTGCATCTCGTGGATCTCCTCCACGATCATTTCGTACTTGTTTTTGAACGTGCGGTAGATCCGGTCATTATGATCCAGCCGGTTAACGGGCCGGTTCGTCGGAATGGCCACCACCTCCAGCTTGTAGATCTTCATGAACTCTTCGGACTCGGTCATGGCCGTGCCGGTCATGCCCGCGAGATGCTCGTAGAGTTTGCAGAAGTTCTGGATGGTGATCGTGGCCATGGTCTGCGTTTCTTCCTTGACCGGCACGCCCTCCTTAGCCTCGACCGCCTGGTGCAGGCCGTCGGACCATTGCCGTCCGTGCATAAGCCGGCCGGTGAACTCGTCGACGATGATCACCTGCCGATCCTGGACCACGTATTCCTTGTCGCGCTCGTAGACGACATGGGCCCGCAGCGCGTTTTCGATCAGGTGCGGACACTCCATGTTTTCCCCGACGTAGAAGCTGCCGATGCCGGCCTCGTCCTGGGCCCGCTGGACACCTTCATGGGTGATCTGAACCTGCTTGCGGTCCTGCTGGACCACGTACAACTGACGGTGGCCGATCGCCTCGGCCTCGTCCTCCGTCAGCATGTACGGGTCGACGCGGAATCGCTTGATCGCATCCTCGAATTTCGGGTTGGCCCTTAAGTGTTCGGGCGGATTGTCGCCCCACTCACTGATACGGCGGGCGGTCTCGTTGTTGAGACTTTGCTGCTGACGTACCAGCGATCTGGCGATGCTGTCTGCCCACTTGTACCGGCCGACGTCGCCGTGGGCGGGCCCGCTGATGATCAGCGGCGTGCGGGCCTCGTCGATGAGAATGGAGTCCACCTCGTCGACAATGGCATAGTCAAGGCGGCCCTGCACCTGATCCTCGTATCGGATCTTCATGTTGTCGCGCAGGTAATCGAAGCCGAACTCGCTGTTGGTACCATAGGTGATGTCGCAAGCATAGGCCGCTTGGCGGATGCCCTCATGCCCGCCCGGATCAACCTGCGCCTGGATGAAGCCCACGGTCGCGCCGAGCAACTCGAATATCGGCTTGGCGAACTCGGCATCGCGGCGAACCAGGTAGTCGTTGACCGTGACAATGTGGGCTTTCTTCCCTTGAAGGAACTTCATGTATGCGGCCAGATGGCAGACGATCGTCTTGCCCTCGCCCGTCCGCATCTCGGCCACGTTGCCCTGGTACAGAACCTGCCCGCCGATAACCTGGCAGTGGAAGTGCCGATGCTTCTGGGCCCGGTCGGACGCCTCGCGAAGCACGGCGAAGGCTTCCGGCAGGACCGACGCCACCGGTTCGCCGTCCGCCAATCGCTTCTTGAACTCGTCGGTCTTCGCCCGCAACTGCTCGGGCGCGAGTTGACGGATTTCCTCTTCCAGAGTCAGAACACGGTCGGCCACAATGCCCAGCCGTTTGAGGAGGCGTTCATTGCGCGTTCCGAAAACCTTTCGCAGCAGCAAGCCGGGAACACTCAGAATGTCCACCATGACATCACCGTTGTCTTCAATGACCTGTCATCTACGCCGGGGTTGAACGTCATTTGCGTCGTCCAGAATCCGTTTCACGATTGAGGGGTTTCGTCGGTTCGCGTGGGTTTGCGGCAAAGGTCGCAGGCGGTGTCATTCGTCGTGTACGCCGGTCAACCGCATGATGTGGAGCCAGCCCGCCAAAGTCACAACGGCCATGCCGACGGCCAAGGCGAGCTGTCCGACCGAGTAGGTCTGGGTCGGACGTGATGGCGGCTGGGCGGATTTGCCGGCCGCAACCCGAATGGCGTCCTGCGGCATCCGCCAAATCACCAAGGCGCCCGGTCGAGCACCTGCCCATCGAGCAGAAACGCGACCGGTCCATACCGCCAGGTGCAGCGCCGCAACCAAAGCCGCCAGCCCCACCGGCGAGACGGCCTCCCGCCGTAGTGCGCGACTTCGGATTGTGCCGTAAGTTCCATTCATGAGCCCAAGATTATACCGGATGAGGCACTCCGCGGTCGAGCGGCCGGAAAACGCGGGCCACGTGGTCCCCGGCAACCCGATCAGTTATTCTGTCCGCGTCGATCGAGCGCCCGGCTGCGGCCTCTGACGCAATGCCAGACTTCGGTTATAGGCTGCCCGTTGGGGACTCCGGCCGCGAGCGGCTCAAGCAGGCAAACACTCGTGCGGAAAGGCGGGCAGCAGCATGGTCTTGGGCAGTGCCGGGTTCACCCACTGGGATTGGATCGTTCTGATCGTCTACTTTGTGGGCATCGTGACGTTCGGTCTCTGGATGGCCCGCAAGATTCGCAGTAGCGGCGGTTACTTCCTCGGCGACCGCCAACTGCCCTGGTGGGTCATGATGGGCCAGGCGTTCGGCACCGGAACGAACGCCGAGAACCCCGTCGCCCAGACCGGGGCCTCCTGCCAGCATGGCTTTGCCACCATCTGGTACCAGTGGAAGAACATGCTCATCACGCCGTTCTACTGGCTGATGAGCCCGTGGTACCGCCGCAGCAACCGCACGACCATCGGTGAGATTATCGAAGACCGCTACGGCCGCAGGCTGGGGCTCCTCTACACCGTCTTTGCCATCGCGTTCTTCGTCTTCAACCAGGGGGCCATGCTCAAAGGGGCGGGCAAGATCATCTCCGTGGCCACAGGCGGGCAGATCATCTCGCCCAACGGTGTGGTCATGGCGATGACGGCAACCTTCATTCTTTACAGTTTCTTCGGCGGGCTGATCGCGTCAGCTTACACCGATTTCGTCCAGGGCTTCCTCATCATCCTGCTGTCGTTCCTGCTCATTCCTGCGGGGCTGTCGGCCGTCGGCGGTTTCCAGGGAATGCGGGCAACGATTCCGCCCGATTTCTTCACACTTTACAGCGATGTCAGCGGCCTTGACGCGTTCACGATCGCCATGCTGGCCATCAACGGGCTGGTGGGCATCACGGCCCAGCCCCACATCCTGAGCATGAACGCTACAGGCAGGACGGAGCGAGCCGGCCGTATCGGCCAGATGTACGGCAACCTGGTCAAACGCCTCTGCACCGTCGGTTGGGCGCTGACCGGCCTGGTGGTCGCGGCGATGGTGCTTCAACGGGGCATTTCGCTGCCCGATCCGGAACATGCCTTCGGCTACGCCTGTCTCGAACTGCTTGGCCCCGGATTGGTGGGGCTGATGGTTGCCTGCGTCCTGGCGGCCAACATGTCCACCTGCTCGAACTTCATGGTCAACACAGGAGCCCTGTTCACCCGCAACCTCTACGCTCACTACCTCAAGCCGGCGGCCGGCGACAGAGAACTGCTCATGGTGGGGCGACTCTCCGGGCTGGCGCTGACCGGGCTGGGAATTCTGTTCGCCCTGACGGTGGAGCGGGTACTGGACGCGTTTCTCTTTACCGAGACCATTGCCGCCTTCATGGGCATCATGTTCCTCGGCGGCGTCCTGTGGAAACGGGCGAATCGCTATGGCGCGTTCACCGCAACAATCGCCGCGTTCGGCGCGTACTACGCACTGAATTTTCTGATGACCTGCCGTGTCGACCCGTCCGACGCGTCCAGCAGGACCCTCAGCGAAGCGTGGGTGAGAATGATCAACGCCGCCCGGTCCGATGCTTTGTGGGGCTTCCTCGGAAACGGCGAGCTTCGGCTGGTGTACAAATGGACGCCCGGACCCTACGGCTGGGCAACGCTGATCGGGTTCACCTTGTTTGTCGCTGTCAGCCTGCTGACCCGACCCGAGGACCAGGAGCGGACGGAAGAGTTCTTCGATAGAATGCGATACACCTCGGACCGACAGGGTCAACTGGCGGCTGAATGCGGCCAGGATCTCGTGCTCCTCGACCTGCCCGGCTGGTTCACCGTTGAGCGGTGGAAGGGCTTCTTCCGGCGGTACCGCGAGGACCTTGTCGGGTTCATCCTCGGCTGGCTCGCCGTCGGCGCCCTCATCCTGCTGGCGTGGGGGATTCTACAGATCGGCAGGCAACCTGGCCTATGACCCATGTGGTCACGGATTGGCGGTCCACCCATCACACGCCGTCACGAAGCCGGTGAATCTCGTGCGTCGCTCAGCGGTCCTGTTTCTTGGGCGGGGCGGTGGCCGCATGGGCGGAAGCAGCGGGCGTATCCTGCTTGCCGTCTCCGCCGCCGAGGTTCCCGGCGATGCTGTGGGCCAGTCTGCGCAGGTCGATCCCCATGACCGCCTCCAGCGTGGCCAGCGATTCGGAGATCATCCGCGCCCGCCCCATGGCGGCGCCGCTGATGGCCCGGCCTTGATCGCCGTCGATCACCGTCACGCTGCCGAGTTCGACGTTGGCGACCGTCTTGGTGATCTCGCGGATCGCGGTCGGCATCATCTCGGCGAGCATGACCTTGAGAGCGTCGGGGTGCGCTTGGATCGCCTTGCCGATGGTTTCGATCGCGGCGGCACGGGCTTTGCCCTCTTCCATGATCAGCGCCGCGTCGCCTTCGGCCTTGGCCTTGGCCACGTCGCGAGCAGCGATGGCCGGCTTGACCTGAGCGGCCACCAGGCGTGCCTCTTCCTTGGCAGCCGCGGCCTTCTGCGTTTCGGCCTCTTTCAATTCGGCCTCGCGGGCCAGCTCGGCGCGGCGAATGCGAAGAGCGTTCTCGGCCTCGGCGATGGACTGCTCGGCAGCCAATCGGGCGGATTCAGCCCTCTGATGAGCGGCAGCCTCCGCCGATCGGGCTTCCGAGTCGCGGTCGGCGCGGGCCTTCCTCGCCATAGCGTCGGCCTCAGCCTCCTTGATATCGGCGTCGGCTTTCTTCTGGGCCTCGTACTGACGGGCACTGGCCCGGACTTCTGCGGAAGCCTTGCGAGCGATTGATTCCAGGTACTGCTCGGCATCGTGGACGTTCTGGATATTCACGCTGTCAATCGTCAGCCCCAGCTTGCGAAAATCGTCGGTGACCTCGCGCATGACCGTGGCCACGAACTTGTCGCGATCTTCGACAATCTCCTCAGGCGTCATCTTGCCGATAACCGCCCGCAGGCCGCCTTCCAGCGTTTCGCGGGCCACGCGCTGCAGCTCCTGCATCGGCTCGCCGAGAAATCGCTCGATCGCATTGCCGCGCAGGTCGGGCTCCGAAGATACTTTCACGTTCGCCACACCGGTGACGGTTACCGGAATCATCTTCCCGCCTCCCGACTGGGCGCTGACTTCCAGGCCGACCTGCATGTTGCGAAGGCTGATCCGCGAAACCTTCTCGATGATCGGAATGACCAGCGTGCGACCGCCGATGAGCGTCCGGTACCCCTGCCCCTGGGCCGATCGCCTGCCGCTGATGACCAGCATTTCACTGGGGTTCCCGACCACCATGAGTTTGCTGATCAGCAACGCTATGGCGATCGCCACGCCCAGCAGGCCGAGGCCGATGATCAGTGCCGGCCCCAGAAAACTGTCCGCTCCGGGCGGTGCGGCAAGAATGAGTGTGTGCATGTTGCATGTCCTCCTTCGGTATCAGACGGGCTCGCTGCCCTTGGACGAAACGTATTCGTCGTGCGAGACCACCTCGGCCGTCGCATCGTTCAACGCAACAATGACCACCCGATCTCCCTTCTCGAAACGGGCGTTGGGCTGCCTGGCGACCGCGGGGATGAATCGCATGCCGCCTCTCACGGACACGGAGACTTCACCCTTGCTATGGCCGTTGATGCCCAGCGTCACGCAGGCGGACCGATTCACATACTCGGCGATGCCTGGTGCACTGTTGCCGCTGGTTCGACGCAGAAATCGCAACAGGTGGTGAACGCCTTGTCCGGCCAGGAGCCCGGTCAACACGGCGAGAGCGGCCACGCCATGAGGCTGCACGTTCGACAAATAGGTCAACGACGTGCCCACAAGGCCGAACACCGCCAGAAAGTAGACCACAAAACTGATCGAAAACCACGAGGTAAGTGACAGCCAGTCGTGTCCGTGACCGGCGGCGTCGAACGCCCCTTCGGCACCGCCGCTCGGGTCGACGTGCATGTCGCCAGGCAGATCGGTATGTACGTCTCCGGAAAAATCAAAGCCGCCGTCGACCTGGACATCCGTGGAGGCATGCCCGCCGAGAATCGAGGAGACGATCAGCATTCCGCCACCCAGGATGAGCGACACGATATAGATGGCGGCCATGGGCACAGGACCGGCCCACAACAGTGCATGGTCTGCCAGAAGGGTCAGGGTTTCGAACATGGTTCGTCCTTTCTTCTCCTCAGTGGCCCACCGAATTGAATTGCTGAGAAACCCTTTTCTCGGATAAGCGCAATCTATCCGCTACGGCGGTCTGCGCCCATTAGAAACCCGGCCGTTTTTCCGAACCGCCGCCGGCAAAGCCCCTTCCACCATGCGCCGCACTGGAATCGTAAATGCTTTCCATAAAAGGAATTATCTGAACACATACTACCGACACCTTCTGCCGGCCGACCGTCATGGCGATACCCACGGCGCAGAGATGATTCATCTTGGGCGCTGCTTGTTCAGCCTGTTGGACACTCCTGCAAGCGGTTTATTACAGGGCGGGTGGTCTCTGACAATACGGTGCTGAAATATGGTGCTGAGCCGAAGCTTGCCTGGGTCCGTCACGGAGCCGTTTCCGCAGAGGCCGGGGTGCCGGCCGCGGCATCAAGTACGTAAAGGTCGCCATGTCGTTCCCACCGGCCCAGCGGCGGTGCAAGCCGCGGCTGATCGCGGTTGAGAGGAACGAGCACGACGGCTCGACCGGCCTGAGCCTCAACACGCACGTCCGTTGCCAGTCTCTCCAACTCTTCTTGCTGCCCCGCAGCCGGTACCATTCGAACATGGATGCCAGGCAAACCGGCTTGGAGCCGGCGGTACTCGACAGCGCTTCGGGCCATGCCGTCTTCGACGAGAATCAACCCGTCCGGTCCGGCCAGGCTCACCGCCTCATTGCTCATACGCTCGGCTGAACGGTCAACGGCGCTCCAGGGTACCAGCAGGTAGATATAGTCGTCGCGATAGGGCTTGCGGTGCGCGAACCGACCCAGCAGTTGAGCACGTCTTGCCATGGTGATGGCCGCAATGTTGAGCAAAGGCGTCACGAGCAGCAGAAAAATCGCCGCCGTGCACAGGATCGAGCGCTTCGGCGTGGACGGCCATTGCAGAACGGCCGCCGCGCCCACACCGCCGAAGATCGCCAGAAAAGTGTACATCGGCAGAAAAAAGGTATGTTGATCAAGAACCTCGTACCGCAAGACAAAAACGGCGTGGATGGCCAGTCCGACGATCATCGCGAGCCAGGCAAGCCTCGGCACGCCGGCTCGTCGATATCCGGCAAGGCCGTACAGTGCGGCCGGGATCAGCAAGTTCGGGAAATTCAACAAAGGGAAAGCGATGTCGGTCACCATCATCCGGGTGGTGGCGCGTGCGTTGAGGACCGCCCCCGAAAAGTGATTGCCGAAGAGCGCCGACTGAAGCGTCTTCATCGGGTCGGCGCCGTGGACCATCAACCCAAGCACCAACCCCGTGTATGGCAATGATCCCAGCAGCCAGAGCCATAAAGCGATTAAAACGTCGCCCGTTTTCAATCGCCGCGACCCTATGCCATGAAGAATCACCACCGCGATGACCGGCAAGGTCAACACCGACTGAAGATGGTTCGCCAGGCCAAGGCCGTTAAACAGACACATACCCCAGACGGCCCACCGGCTGCCCCGCCTGGCGTAGACCGCCACGCACCAGCACTCTCCCGCCAGCAGCGCGGCACTGAGAGTGTAGACCTCAGCAATAGTGGCCAGATGCCAGAAGGTGTTGGCCACTGCAAGCGAGCCCGCGGCAAAAAACGCTGCCGGTTCACTGCCTGACAACGTGCGCACACAGCCGTACACCGCCGCAACGGCCAGGGCGGCCCCGAGGCTGCTGATCAGGGTGATCGCGAAGGCAGGTTCAAGCAGTCGAGGAGCGATGACCGCACGGCCGATCCAATAATGCAGCGGATGGGATAGGGCCAGTCCCAGGCGTCCCAGCAGGTCGCCCGTGGTGATGCGGAGTATGAATTCCCCGGAGTCTTGCCACTGAGCACCCCGATTGGCCGTCGCGGCGTAAAGGCACAAGCTTGCGAGGAACACCAGCAGCCAGCCCGCGAAGGTGTCGAAAGCGGATCGACCTGCCTCTTGCTCGGCGTTGGGCTGGTTGCCGGACTGGTTGATGCTGGCGGCCATGATGGCATCTTACGTGCGGCCATGGAATTGGGGAAGCGTGTGCAGCTTGCAGCCGGCTGTGAGTGCGGCAACCATGTGGGGTCGTAAGGCCGAGGAGACCATGCGATGATTATGACTCAGACGGACAGTAGCGTTGCAGATGCTCCGGGGTTGCTTCGTCCCGCGGCGCCGCGATGGCGTCGAACCGTCGGATGGGCTTACCGCCGAATCCGCGGGTTGCTGGCGCTGAGCATGCTGATTCTGATCGTGCTGGTCTTCACGCCGCTGACGGGATGGTTGCAGGATCTGCTGGATGTGACTCAACCGCCCCAGGCGGCAGATTACATCGTGTGCCTTGGCGGTGAAGACGAGCGGCTGATCTGGGCGGCGGAGCTATTCAAGCAGGGATACGCCCCAAGGGTGATCGTCTCCAATATCGGTGTCTCCGCGCTGGTCATGAAGAGCCGGATCGAAAACATGGGCATTCCCCCCGACCGCCTTATGGTCGATGAGAACTCTCGCACTACTGCTGACCACCCAGGGTCCATTGCCGCTCTTGAGGGCATCAACCCGGCAGCGCATCGGTTCCTCATCGTCACCAATCTGGAGCATAGTCGCCGGGCTGCGGCCTGTTTTCGAAAAGGCGGATATGCACATTTCAGCGTGTTCGTGGGCCGACCTTCCACCAAACAGGAAGGACCGCTGACCGCCCGCAACTGGCGTGCGAGGGCGAGAATCCTTCCGACCTTGGCGTATGAGTACACCGCGATCATGAAGTATTGGCTCCAGGACAAGATCTAGGGCTGACCGTTTCCGGCGGTGTTCATGCTTTGGGTTACTCGTTAACGCCCTTTCGAACCACGCCGAATCGTGAAGCTGCGCAGCCCGCCTTGCCGTCCGGCGACGATGGACTATCTCTCCCCGGATCACAGTCGGATTTCGACCGGAAAGAGGTTGACGGCGCTGCCGAGTGATGCTAGGTTGTGTATCGGTCCCGTTCGCGTCACGCGGGGCCTTCGTTGATCGTGCAAGGAGGTGCGCCATGGCTAAGAAGAAAGCCAAGAAAGCCGGCGGCAAGAAGACCGCCAAGAAGAGCAGCAAGAAATGCTGCTGCAAGTGAGGTAACCGTTTTTCGGCAAGTGGGCGGTCATTGCGGCCGCCCGTTTGTTTTTCCGGACTGCGGATCAATCGAGGTCTTGCCGTCCACGGCACGGCCGGCGTGCTCTTGTCCAAAACCCGCGACCACTCCCGGCGATCGTTCGACACTGAACGTTGTCCGTGCGGATATGCCCCGGTGAGCCCGTCTCCCTTTACGCAACCAGCCGATGCTGCCACAGACGCTGACCTCGCAGTCACCCCGGCCTGTCTTTTGTCAGCCTGATGTGTCCAATTATGATAAGCCGGCATGGAACACCGCTTGTGTCAACTGTTGACAGAGGGAGGTGCAACGCCATGAGAAAACAAGGCGCATTTCTGCTCGTCATCGGTCTGCTCTCCACCGGCCCATGGTCGGTGGGGTGCTCCACCGTCGCCGAGACAGGGCGAAAACAAATCATGCTCGTGTCGGCCGAACAGGAACAACGGCTCGGCCTCGACGCCTACCAGGAGGTACTGGCCAAAGAGAAACGCAGCAGCGATCCGCGGATGACGGCCATCGTCGAGCGCGTCGGCAGGCGCATCGCCGCTGTTGCCAATCGTCCTGACTTTCAATGGGAGTTTGCCCTGCTCGAATCCGACCAGGTCAACGCCTTTTGCCTGCCCGGCGGCAAGATTGCCGTTTACACCGGGCTGCTGCCCATCGCCAGGAATGAGGCTGGACTGGCCGTGGTCGTCGGTCATGAGGTGGCACACGCCGTCGCACGACACGGCGGGGAACGCCTCAGCCAGCGCCTGAGCGCGGAGATTATTCAGGAGCTGCTGGCTACCGGCCTGAGCAGGGCTTCACCGATGGTGCGGACGGGGGCATTGCAGGCCTTCGGTATCGGAACCAATGTGGGCGTGCTCCTGCCGTACAGCCGGACGCATGAGACAGAGGCCGATCAGATCGGCCTGATGTATGCGGCCAGGGCCGGCTACGACCCGCGAGAGGCCTTGGCCCTGTGGCAGCGGATGGAGGCGGCCGGCAAGAACCGTCCACCCGAGTTCCTGTCCACCCACCCCCGTGAGGCACGGCGAATCGAGCGGCTCGGAAAACTCATGCCCCAGGCCATGAAAGCCTATGAGGCCTCTCCGCATCGCTATGGGCTGGGTGAAACGTGGTGATGAACCAGCCCGTGGCAGGACCGGGGCGGTAGCAAGGGTTCCCAAGCAAGCCGGCCCATGATCGATGACGGGCGTACCCGCGGGCCGCAACCGCGCGAGAGAATCACGATTGCGGTGCCTGACGCCGCGCAAGCTCCTCCAACCGGCCTATTTGTCCGCGCAGGGCATTAGCCTGCGGACTGAGCGGGTACTCGTTCAGGATGCGCCGCGCCAGAGCCAGGGCATCCCAGTACTGCTGCTTCTGAATGTACTGCTTGATGTAGCGCTCAAGCGTCTGGCGGGCCTGGATCTCGGCGTTCGCTTCGAGCGTTGGTAGCTGGTTTCTCAGTACGTCGGAATCCGGGCCGGTGGGGAAGGTCTCGAGAAACTTCCGGGCTGCGGAGTGGGCCTCCTGCCAGCGCTTCTGATTCACGAACTGCTGAATCTCGTCGTGCATTCGCTGCCGATTAAGCTGCTCGAACTTCTTCTTCTCCTGACGCAGTCTTTCCAGAAGGGCGTTCGGCTCGGTAGCCGACGGATACTTCCGGGCCAGTTCCAGCACGGTCCGCTCAGCCTCGTCCCATCGCCCCTGAGCGACCACATCCTTGACGAATTGCGTCACGCGAGCCACGTCGTTCGCCAACGCCGCGTTTGCCGCTTTTTCCAGACGGTCAGCGGCCACCAAAATGCGGCGATCCTGGCCGAAACGCTCCGACAGCGCCGTCAACTCCTCGCGGGCCTGGTGAAACTCGTTGGTGCTGATGAGATGGTCAATCACCGCCAGGCGCCGCCCGAACTCGCGTTCCACCATCGCGCGGTAGCGATTGGCTCGTTCCTGCTCGGGCAGAAGCAGCACTTCATGAATCCGTTCCAGCAACGTCCGAAGCTCTGCCGGATTGACACTGGTGCTCTGAGCGTAGGTGTGGGCCTGTGTTCGAGCCATGCTCTGCTCGGCAAGGATGGCTGTCTGCTGGTCGATGGCGGTCAGCTTCTCGACCAGGGCTTCCGTCTGGCGATAAACGATAATCCCGATGATCAGCATGCCACAGACGGATAGAACGCCAATGAGAAGCCCGACAATCGCCAGTATCTCCATTCCCGTCACCACACCCTGTCGGGCGACGAGCACCACCACGGCCGGCAGTGCCAGGACGGTCAGAGCCCCGACCGCGATCAGGATCGAGATGATTGCGTGAGGAGCCCAGCGGTTGGAACGACTGAAAAGATCGACCGGGCCGATCGGGGTCAAACTCATGCCGACACCTCCGGCGTACTAGCCTCTTGCAGCAGGATTGGCACGAGCCGCGCAGGCCCGTCCAGCGGTTATATCGGCACCTCCCCAGGCGGGGGCCACGAGAACTGCGGCCTGCTCCCCTTTCAGCCCGGTTCGCCGCCTTGGTTAGGGGGGGATGCCAAACCGGCCGCCTCCTCCGGCAACCGGTGCATGGACCACACATCGTCCACCGGCGTCGGAGGATGAGGACGCGCCAGAAGATACTTCCGGAATCTTCGACTCCAGCGCAGGAACGCCAGCGTGCTTACCATGAAGATCCCGAGCAGTAACAGCAGCCAGAACAATACGGCCTGCAGCATCCTGGCCGTCGCCTTGTTGTCTGGAAGCGGCCCGGGGCCCGAGGTGGTCGTTTCATAGACGTCGTATTGGTACTGCAACGTTAGAAAAACGCCGAGGAGAACGAAAAGCAGTCCACCGATACATAGGATGGCCGCCAAACGGCAGCGATCCTCCTCTGCTACGCCGGCCATTGTCTGTTCCTGTCCGTGAAACCTCGAGTGTCCGCTAATTCTATGCCAGACCAGGTGCCGGCCGGCAAGTCCAGCCACAACACAGGTTCCATTCCGGCAATCCGCGAGAACTTCTCAATGGAAATCGGCCAAGCGGGTTGAGGTCGTGAATCACACTCGTACTTGGCTCACCATCCAGTTGCAAGTTGCTGAACTGAAAGCGCTTACAGAGATCCGTCCTTGCCCGTCAGGTTAGCCTGACGGAGTGTTTGCCGCTGTGCCTGACGGTGAGCCCCACTGCGCCCCGGGCTTGCCTTTCGCCAACCCGCATGTCGGCTGGGCGACATCACCCTGCTTGCCGATCACTCGCGGCACGGCCAGAATGGAGATCATGTTGGCTGATGCTGCATCGATCATCGCGATTATCCTGCTACTGGCTGCGGCGGGCGGCTTCCTCGGCATCCTGCTACGGCACAAAAGCGGATCGGGTTGCGGCTGTTGCTGCGAGAGACTGAATTGCCCGCCCAAGCCACCCGATGATCCCTCCCCCAAGCACGCAAACGACTCGTCAACGCCGCAGCAGGCAGGTACCGCGGCTGGGGAATCGGAACGAGTGGAATGATCCATAACCTGCGCTCATGTCTCCCACCGCCCGACAAGGCGGCTTGCGGGCTCCGTGGCGGTCCACGCCGGGGTTTGGCCGAGAAAAGGAGCCAGCCGACCGCTCCGAAGGGCCTTTCTGATCTCCCGTGATGCACATCTCCGCTTGTTCAGTGCCACTTTCACAGCCATCGCCAAGAGCAAACATCCTTAATGCTGTTGCTGTGGCTCAGGATCCCAGAAACGCTTTCTGGAGAAAGGTAATTCGATACAACAAACAGCCGATCTCATGGTTGACGTTTTGTTGTCGAGACCTTATAGTAGAACCTGAGAGGCAGTTAGTCGCGGACAATCTACCTCGACCGCAGGGTTGGCGTGTATCAGGACGCCATCAGAAGAAGCTACAGTGGAAAGGCGTAAAATTGCGGTCGTGGTGATCTTGCGAAAGGCGGCACTGCGAGGCTCGCGTTCGCCTTGATGTTCTTGGGCTATTCTGGCCGTCCGGGAGCGTAAAGCAGGACCTGATCGGCCCCCAATCGTAGGAAGCATGCGAGCCCTCTGGCAGGTGTTGCTGCCGTCCGTTTTGCTGGCGACGAGTGAGCCCCCGGACGCCACGATGCAGTCCGCCGGCGTCTCTTGGAGGGATGATCTGAGAAGCTGGTTCCGGCCTTCAGTCAGCCCGGTTCTAGTGAAGGTGAAGTTTCAGCGACGGGTCGCGCAATCGCCCCGCAGCAGTCCTAAAATCGATTATGGGGGGTCGACCCTGATCGATGATGACCGATTTTATTGATCAAGCCGTGATGACCGGACTTCGCCCGGTCCACGCAAAACCTGTGGAGGAGGATCACATGAAGAACGTTCTTTGTTTGGCCCTGGCTATGACGTTGATCGGACTTCTAGCCGCTCCGGCGACGGCCGCAAACCTGCTGTTGAACCCCGGGTTTGAGGAAGGATACTCCACCTACTGGACCCGAAACCAAGGCAGCCTCGACGGCACGGGTCTTGGGGAGGAAGCACACAGCGGGACCAAGAGCTGGCACGGGGCGTGGAACTACGCCGGCTCTGCTCAGACCACCACGTACTATCAGGATGTCCCCGTGTTGCCGGGCGCTGTATGCAATGCATCCATGTGGTGCAAGGCGAACGCCTGGGGCGGCATCTACGGGAATGATACGCACTCCTTCCGCTTGCGTATCCGTTTTCGCGATGCAGCAGGCAACAACATTGAGACTTGGGATGCGACTTCGACTCCCAACGACACATGGCAGCAGCCCAGTATCACGAACAAAACCGCTCCGGTCGGGACGGTCGTCTGTCGCGTCTTGTTTTCATATATCACGACGCAACCGGCAAACGCCTGGAAAGTCTGGAACATCGACGATCTCGTGTTTGACGCCGGCAACGATGGCGAGCAGCCGATCGTTACGGGCATAACCCCTTATTTGATCGCCAACAATCTCAGCAACACATCGGCGACGGTGACTGGTGTCCGTTTGACGGGCGTGACGGCGGTGAAGCTGGTTCAGGGAGCAACGGAACTGGTTGGGGGGAACATCGTGGTTGCCGGCGACGGGAAGTCGCTCACCGTGGACTTCCCAACCACCGGTGCACCATACGGCAGCTATAACGTTGTGGTCGAGAAAACCGGTTATGCGCCGGCATTCTTGAACAATGCTTTTCGAATCCGGGACCCCTTGGCGTCGTTGCTGGTCAACGGCGGCTTTGAACAGGGCACTCCGGGATCAGACACCGCGGCGATCCCCGGGTGGACCAGATACAACAGTGATTGGGGTGGCGGTATGGCCAACTCGCGAATTGACTCAGGCGGGTGGATCCACAACCCCAAGCTTAACGGAGTCGAGACCTACGTCATTGAGGGCACATACTCGTTCCGCACGGGAGAATGGTACGCCAACGGAGGCGAGGGTGGTCTTGTCCAACAGGTGCCGGTCGTTCCTGGTGAGCAACTCGTGCTCTCCTGGTGGTGGGCCGCCGGATACGAGCAGCCCAACTTCGCCATAGAAGTTGGCGTGCTTAAGGGCGCCTACACAACGGCCTGGAATTACTACGGGCCGGATAATCTGGGCTTGGTGCGGGTCGAGAATTTCCCGCCGCAATCCTACGACTGGGATGATGCATCGTTGACTTTCACCGTACCCGCAGGCGTCACCACCGTGACGGTCTACAACAAGATCTGGAACAACGGGCCCAACCAGGCGATTGCCCTCTGGATGGATGACATGAAGCTTCTGGCGCCGTCTTGCCCGAACCAGCACACCGTCACAGGCTTCAACCCATCGATTACCGATCCGGTCAGCGAGTTCGATCTGACATTGACCGGTGCTTACCTGGATCAGGTGAGCGCTATTCGCCTGGGGCGCGGGCTGGATCAGTATCCCGGCACCATCACGGCTCAGAGCAGCGGGTCGTTGACTGCTCATTTCGTGCCTCCGCCAGAGGGAATGACACTGGGGCTCTATGACATCATCACCGAGCAGGCCGGGTGCTTTGGTCAGATCCAGAAACAGGTGTTTGAAGTGGGTTGCGGCATGTATGCTTTGACCGGTGTGACTCCGAATGCATTTGTCAAGCCGCAAGGTGTCGTCGAACTAACCGTCAGCGGGATGAATGTGGACTTGCTCACCGAGGTGAAACTGGTCCGTATGCTCGAACCACGCAATCCTCCAGGTGACCGGGCGCCTTATTGGGAACCCGAAACGACGATCGTCGGCACCGTCGTTGATGCAACTGACCCCAACGCAGTCGTGATGTCGTTCGACTTGCACAATGCCCAGGCGGGTAACTACAGACTCGTCGGCACGGCAGGAGCCTGTACTCTCACAGTGAATAACGCCTTCTCCCTGGCCCTCCCAACGGGGGACAGTATCGTAGTCGACGGAGGCTTCGAGGAGGCCTCCAGCGCCTGGGTGCTGACTCCCGATGAACTGACCACGGACAAGGGAGATCCGATGCCGGGGGCTTCGATCGCCTATACAAACTGGGTTGGCCCGGGTGACCCCGGCAACTATGGCTACCCGAAGATTTCCGGAATCGATCCCCCGTATACCGGCGACGAAGTCCACCTTGCCCGCAGCGGCAACTATCTCGCAGGATGCTACGCGTTTGCCTACGGGTCAAATGATCCTGTTCTGAACTGGAACACCTGGGTCTCGCCGAACAACGGCAAGCTGTCACAATCTCTCGGACTACCCAACGGTCCCGGTAACTATGCGTTGGTTCTGACCTACTGGGTACGATTCTGGGATCAAGACTGGCCGGGTGGCACCCTCAAGGCGTCGATCATTGTTGATGGCGCAGAGGCGTCCTCCACTACGATCGGATTCCCCGAATACGGCAAGGCCACGCAGGACGGCTATGACCCGTACACGCAATTGAGCGTGGACTTCATTGGGTCCGCGCAGAATGACATCACCATCGAGTTCTATTTCCAGACGGTTGGTGGCACCGGTGCCAATTCGTCGGCCACGACGGCCATCGTCATCGATGACGTCGCCGTGTTGGGGGCAAAGCTTTGCGGTAACCCCTTTGCCGATGCCGACAGAGACGGTGATGTTGACCAGGCCGACTTCGCCCTGTTCCAGGCCTGCTACACTGGTCCCAACGGCACAGTTGCCGACGAGTGTCGGTGCTTCGACCGAAAGGATCCACTGCAAGCCTTGCCTGATGGCGATGTCGACCAGACCGATATGGCGGCGTTTGAGGCCTGTGCGAGTGGTCCGGGCATCGCCGCAGATCCTGCCTGCGACGACGACAACTGAGTCGCGGGGGACGAAATCGGCTCGCGCGGACACGCTCTGCGTGCACGTAAGACCGGCGGGAGCCCCAGTGACTCCCGCCGGTTTTTTCTCAGCGGACACGGGCTCTGCATTGTCGCAGCGATCACTGCGAGTCGTGTCTGCCTCTCCCGCCCCCGTCGCGAGCATCGGCCTATCGGTGCAATGGAACCTCACAACCTTGTGATCAGACATTTGTGCGGCTTGCGCGTGTTTCCGGATCGCGGTGAGCTTGGGTTTATGGCCGGCAAAAAGGCAGTCCGCCTCAGGGGTTCGCTTTCTTGTGCTTAAGTCATTGTCCTGGAAAGGGTTAGTGATAATATCGCAGGGCTATTGCCTTTGTCTTCGCGGTTTGGTATGCCACTGGGGGGGGAGGAAGGACCACGACTGCTCTTGCCAAGCCGAAACGGTGTTTCCGCAGTTTGTCTGACGTGTCGGCGCGGACTTGCCGGGGCAGACGGGGACGCTTAACAATACCCGAGCCGGTGCGGATCCATGCAGGCCAGTTTCTTGCTGACAAGGGGTCTTCGATGGTTCGACGGGCAATGATGGCAGCTTTGCTTGTTTTCGGATTTGCGGCTCTTGCAGCGGCCCAGCAGTCGCTGGACAGTCTGCCCGCATCCACCTCGGCGCCCACTGAGACTGCCCCGGTCACCACCCGTCCCCAAGCCAGAGTCGGGCTCAACGAGGTTTGCCCCGTCACTTGGCGAGGCACTCCTCTTCGTGAGGCTTTTGCCGAACTGGCTGAAAGGCTGGGCGTTCGGTATATCCTTGACTCCTCGATTCCCCCGGCCGCGTTGGATGAACCCGTTCGACTCTCAGCCAGCCATCTGACAGGCCAGCAGGCTTTTCGCTGGTTGGCTCGGATTGGAGGTCTTTCGGCTGTCCTGGTGGATGGTGTCTTCCTCGTTGCGGCGGAAGACCGTCTGCCCGCCGTCTGGCGATTGACGGGTACCGGGTCTTTGCCCGATCGCCCTTCGGAGGCAGCTAGGTGGGCTAAGGTCAATGCCAGGAAGGCTGATATCAATTGGGTAGACGCTCCGCTTGCCGGGGTTGCCGAGGACGTGGCGGCCTTGTTCGGAGTGGATCTTTTGTTTCATCCAGCCTTGCTGGCCGATCCCAAACTACTGTACGTCCGAGAAAACGGCGTCGATCTTGACCGAGTCAGAGAGGTTGTGAGTCGGCAACTGAAGGCCCGGACCACGCTTTATGACGGTGCTCTTTGGGTGCACCCGGAGGGGGAGAATGTTCATTGGCTGCCGGCTATCCCGGACCAAGGCAAGGAAAACGCCCCCGAATCCGACGGCCTCTATGATTCTCCGTTGGATAGCTGGCTGATCGTGGATCGGTCGGTGACGACTTGGGCCGCGTTTGCGGAGGCCGTCTCGACGTCGGCTGGTGTCTCTTGCGTGCTTGATGATCAAGCCGGGACCGCTTATCCGGTCCTCGAAACGGCCGGTTCGGTCGCCGAGGTTCTTGAGGGCCTGCGAATGCTCAAGTTGGTGGCCTGGAACATCGCCCCACAAGGGCCTTCCGGCGCGCCAACCATCAATATAAAGCTGCGGGAAAACCGTTAGGGATTTTTTGAGGTTTTGGTCGATCACACAGGGTAAAATCGCTTGACGAGGCAGACATCGGCTATACACTTTGCCGGTCGTGATCGCGGCGAGAAGGCCTGAAATTCACGTGTAAGGGAGGCTTGGGTCATGACTTGGATGGAGAAAATCACGGCGAGCGACGGCATCGCGGCGGCGCTTGAGGAGCCGGACGAGACTGAAGAGCAGGAAACCGTCAGCCCGGGTGAACTGCCGCTGATTGTCGTCTGCGCTCGGGATCCGGACAGCGACGATGATGACGACTTCGAGGAGGACGACGAAGACTTCGACTACTTCTACGATGACGACGACGAGGAGGACTTCGACGACGAGTTTGACGAAGACCTCGACGAAGAAGAGATCGAAGACGAGGATGACGATTCCTGATCTCGAAACGCTTGACGGTGGTATCGGGAGAGTCCGTGGCTCAAGAGTATACCGGGATTGAACGGCGGCAGGGCGAGCGGCGATCCGTGGTGGATCGTCGCGCCGGCCTGGAGAGACGACGCGGACCGGGGCGACGAAGGAGCGATCTGCGACGACAAGCTGAAGAAGGGGAGATGAGTGATGAACTCCTTGAGTTTGTCATGGCCATTGATGAGTACAAGCGCCTTAACAACCGCCCGTTTCCCACATGGAGCGAAGTCTTCGAGGTGATTCGTTATTTGGGTTATCGAAAAGTGGCGGCCAAAGGCCAACACATCGATCGCCCCGCAGCCGATCCTCTGCCTGCGGCTCCACCTGCGGAGGCAACGCAGTAACAGGCAAAAGGATCGATCTTTGTTTCGCTGCCGGCTGGGGGCCGCGACCGATCGCATAGAGGTGACAGGCAATCGTGGACGCATCTGATCAGGTGGTGTTTGTTCTGCAGTTGGTGCTGGCTCTCGGGCCGTTGGCGGTCTACTTCCTCGGCCTGGGGCTGGTCAACAGTCAGGCTCACCCCTGCATGGTGCCGGCACGAACGGATTTTGTGGTGTTGACCATTGCCCTTGTTCCATTGATCATGGGTCCGTTGCTGGCGATGGTGGAGTTCGGCGGTTGGTGGCCCGTCGCCGTGGCATGCGTCATTGTGGCGGGCTTTGTCGGTTTGTTGCTGCCTCGACGCAACTCAGGATGGGTCATTTACAACACGAGTCTCCCGCAGTGTCGTCGCCTGTTGTACCGGGCGTGCCGCCGGTTGGGTTTTTCGGCCGACGGTAATGAAGAACAGGTCCAGATCGCCGAGATCGGCTTGACGATTGTCTTAACGTCGCTCCCGGTACTGCGAAACGTCACGCTTTCGCTCCGGACGCAACCCGGCCGTTCGGCGAACGCCAATGACGCCGTCGCAGAGACACTGATGCAGACGCTGGAGAGCGAGATCCGGAAGGAATCCATGCTCCCGTCACCGGCCGGGGCAAGCATGGTGGTCATCGGGGCGGCCATGCTGGCGGTGCCCATGTGGTTCTTCTTCCACAATGTGGATGCCATTGCCCGAGCCGTCCGTCAGATCTTCTTCGCCTGAAAACAGGGCGCGCCGACATCATTCCACATCTTCCCTGTTGGCATTGGCCGTCTCCGAGTATTGCGGTGCCGGTCTTTGCGGCTTTGCGCCACGGGTATGCGATCTTGCCGGTCCGCCAGATTGACCCGCTGGCCAGCAGGTGTATAATGTCTAATGGGGCATCCGCGTAAGTTCATGCTTCGTAAGAGCCTGCGTTTTCAGCCCCGCTAGGAACCAGAGGTTCCCCATGCAACTCGGGTCCGATGTGACGAGCAGTGATGTGGCCCATGCCATCGACGCGGGGGCTGATCGCGGCCAACCGGTCGTGGTGGTCGTTCGGGAAGGTGGCCGCCATACGGTCTGGTGGGTGATCGCCGTTTTGCTCGCGATCATCGCGTCGGCCTTGGTCCTGCGACTGGACGAGGGCAGATTCATGCGTTCGGCCGTGGCCCAGACAGGAGGAGCCGGGGGTGGCTTGGTGGGCGCCCGGGGCATCTACGCGTTCAGCGGGCAGTTGACCCCCAGGACTTACGGCGTGTTCATGCTGGATGTGGACACGGGCACCATCTGGTGTTACGAATTAGACAGGGCGTCGAATGATGAGTTGCTGCTCCGGCTGGTGGCCGCTCGAACCTGGACTTCGGACCGGTACCTGGAAGAGTTCAACGTCGCGGATCCGGTTCCCGGGGCGGTTCGTATGATGGTCCAGCAGCAACGAGCCATCCGGCAGGACCAAGCGGACCTGCCGGTGACCTCCGCACCGGCCAAAGGACCGGTTTTGCCTTAACATGGCGGCTTGCGGACAACTGAGTAGCTGAGGTTTGCGGTCCGGCCGACGGGCCGGGCGCGAAGAGAGTTGGGCGGCGATCATGGCAAAAATGTACTACAACTTGGAAGAGACGCTCGCCAGGCTTGGCCTGACCGAGGACAAACTGAAGGCTCTGGTCCGCGAGGGCAAGCTTCGGGAGTTTCGCGACGCCGGCAAGCTCAACTACCGTGTGGATGAGGTCGAGCGGCTGTCGAAGGAAGAGGGCGCACCGCTTTCGCTGGGAGACAGTGATGTGCTCCCGTTGGCCCCACCCGAGGAGGATACCCCTTCGGCATCCAGGTTCGGCAAGACTTCCGCCGCACCCGGCGGCAGCGGCTCCGGCTTCGAGTTGGGCACCGACGCCTCCGGACTCAAGATCGATGAAGGTACGGGCGACTTCAAGCTCAGCGATTCCGGCGGCAGCGGCGGGATCTCCCTCTCCGATTCGGGAGGCGGCTCGGACAGCTCCGGCGTGCTTGCCCTTGAGGATTCCGGCAGCGGCAGTGGTGTGATCAGCCTGGAGGACTCCGGCGGCGGCTCGGGGCCTACAGCCCTGTCTGATAGTGGACCTGCGGCCGGGCAGAAGCGCAAACCCTCTGACAGCGGAAGTGGCAGCGATCTGGGGCGGGACATCGTCAGTCTTGACGAAGTGGACAAGAGCGCCGTCGAGGGTATGAAGAAAGATGATACGGTCATCACCAACATCGGCATCAGCGTGTTTGATGATGATGACCTTGAAATCGCCGCCGACCCGATGGCCAAGACCCTGATGACCGGCGGTGACGAGCATCTTGGGCTGGATGGCAGCGGAGGGGGCTCCGGGTTGCTCGAATTGACCCGGGAGAGCGACGACACGTCTCTGGGGGCGGAACTCCTTGAGGGCATTGATATGGGTGACACGGCCGAGACGGCCTTGGCCGCCACCGGACCGACGGTCACCGAACCGGCCCCGGAGGAGCCCGCCGAGGCTTTGCCCGCCGCCGAAGAGTCCTTTGCACCTGCGGCCGTCGCTATGCCGATGGTAATTGGGACCGTTGAAGCGGCGTCGCCCGCGTTCACAGGTTTGCTGATCTCCGGAACGTTGGTGATGGGTTTGCTCATGGCCGCCAATGTGGCTATGGCCTTCGGGACTTGCCCCGGCTACCTGTTGGCCCTGACCGAGCAGTTCTGGTTCCTGCTGCTCGGGTGTCTGCTGGTTGGGGGCTTGGGCGCCGGTATCGGATGGTTTGTCGGCAATCAGGCGTCGAAACCGCGAATACCCAAGCCGCCCAAAGAGAAGAAGGACAAGAAAGCCGGCAAGGGTAAGGCGGCGCCTGCGGCCGGTTGAGGCAGACCGCCATCACCGAAGCAGCTGTTTCTCGGCGACGCATGCGAGAGGCAAACCATTCCGAGTTTCACGCCGCCGTCCGGTTGGCGCGAGCGGGGCGGTGTGAGAGACTGATAGCGGTACAAGGGCATATACCTCGGGCAGGTTCAATCGCGTCAAGCGAACGAGCGCCGCCGTGTTAGATTCGCCCCATGGATTCCCCGAGGCGTTCTTTCCGGCCGACCCGAGACGCGAAGTACGGATACGAGTAGCGAATGGCAAAGGAGACTGAAATGGCCAAGAGATGCATGAGTGGGTTGGCGTTCATCGCCCTGGCTGCCGGCAACACCGGATGCTATTACGATCAATGGGTACAGGCCAAGCGGGCCAACGCGGAGTTGACCGAGCAATACAACATCGCCAAGTCCGATTTGCAGGATGCACAACTCCTTGTGCAGCAGCGAGACACCGAGATCAAGAGCAAGAACGCCCAGCTTCAGGCCAAGGAGGAGCAGATCGTCCGGGCCATGGCCGAGGCGGACAGCCTGCGGGCCAATTTCCAGAAAGCGCTCGATCTCCTCGAAAAACGCGGAGTCGACATCTCGACGCTGATCATGACCCAGAAAGCCGTCCTGCCCGATGCACTGGACTCGGCGCTCAAACAACTGGCCTCCAAGTACCCGGAAATCCTCGAGTACCTGCCCGAGAAAGGGGCGGTTCGCTGGAAGGCGGACCTGCTGTTTGAATTGGGCAGCGACAAGACGAATATCTCGGCTGAGGTGATGGCTTCGCTGAGGGAGTTTGCGGCAATTGTCAACTCTGCCGCGGCCACCGGCTTTGATGTCGTGATCGTCGGGCACACCTGCACCACGCCGATCATGCGCCCCGAGACGCTGCAGCAGCACCGCACCAACTGGCACTTGTCGGCGCATCGAGCCATTGCAGTCATGAACATCATGGCTGACCTGCAGGTCTCGATGAAACGCATGGGCGTGATGGGCTATGGCGAACATCGGCCCATCGCCGACAACTCGACGAGTGCGGGCAAGGCCAGGAACCGCCGGGTCGAGATCTACCTGGTCCCGGCGGAGAAGGTCCGCAGTTTCAGCAAGAATATCAAGACCGTCGACGACCTGGGCCTGGCATTCGCCCCGGCAACCGGTCGTTGACCGACTTGTGTGGTGAGCATGCCACGGGGCGTGTCGCTCGGCCCGGAATCCACATTCGCTCGGCCCGGAATCCACATTCGCTCGGCCCGGAATCCACATTCGCTCGGCCCGGAATCCCTTCCGGGCCTGTCCTGCGAAGCGCTGGTCGCGAAGCAGGACCGCCCTGCCTGGCGGAGTTCATTCCGCCATCGGCGAGAATGAGGATGGGAATCCTCGGCGCGGAAGGCCCCGGAATGGATTCCGGGGCCAGCAGACCGGATTCCGGGGCCAGCAGAACAGATTCCGATGCCAGCAGAACGGATTCCGCTGCCAGCGAGGGGATTCGACGCCCACCTCGGCAAGACCACGGGGATGGCTTCGACAGGCTCAGCCCGAGCAACCCCGTGGCTCGTCAAGAGTTCGGGTGCTGGAGCAGGGGGAATCAGTTGACCGTTGCGGGTAGAGTGAGGACGAAGCAGGCGCCATCGTTGACGCTCTGATCGAGTCGCAGATCGCCTCCCATGTGCCGCGCCAGTCGGCGACTGAGGGCCAATCCCAGACCCACGCCGGGCGATGAGTTCGCGGCGTCCTTTGCCGACTTGCAGAACGGACGAAATAGCTTCCTTGCCTCGCGCTCGGGGATCCCCGGCCCGTAATCGCGGACCCGCACGGTTGCCTTGCCTCCGTCCCGCAGCGTCTCCAGCCGGATTCGCCGATCACCGGTCGAGACGGCGTACTTGCAGGCGTTGTCCACCAGGTTAAACAGGATTTGTTCCACTGCGGAAGGATCCACGTGAACAGTCGAAGAGCAGATGTCCTCGGGCCTCGATACCTCCAGTTTCATGCCCGCTTGTGCGGCGCGCTCGGCCAGGCGTTTCTCGACTCTCGCGATCAACTCGGCAAGGGTCACGTTCTGAGCGGCGCTGATCGCCCGATTCTTCTCCAGGCGGGCATAAGCAAGTACGTTCTCAACCAGGTGGCTGAGCCGCTCGGCTTCGACGCGCAACGTATCGAGGTATCGCCGTCGTTTTTCCTCGCTGGGCACCATGCCACCGGTCAGCATCTCGGTGTACATCCGAAACGTGGTCAGCGGCGTCCGCATCTCGTGAGTGACTGCCGAGACGAAGGCTGCCCGGCGCTCGCTCAGAGACATCGTTCCCACCAGCAGTATGATCACTGCGGCCGCCGCCAGGAGCAGGCAGGACCACGCGACGAGTAACGTCATTCGAACCGGGGACATGCCCTGTGCCGGGGGGCTGGGTATGTCGCCCGGGACGAGGCGGATCGGCAGAGCTGCCAGCCGGCGCGTGTCGGTCTGGTCGAGCTCCAGGTCGGCCGGTTCGAGACGGGCTTCGGGCAACAGATCCCGGATCTCGCCGAGCAGCCAGCTCTGAATCCCCGGCCAATCGAACCGGCAGCCCTGAATGTATTCGCTCCCGTTGACCCTTGCTCTGCGAGCCAGTACGAGCGTGTCCCCGATCCACAAAGACCGTGCCGATCCCTCTTTGACGCCCCCTCGCATTACTCTCGAATTGCCGGCGTTAGTCAGGATCAGCTCTCCGTTGACGTCGTAGTTGTAGCCCCGTGCTTGGGCATCGTAGGTGTTCATCAGGTCCTGTTGATCGGGTGATATCCAGCTTGTCTTGCCGGAACTTCTCACCTGTTTGCCGGAGGACGACGGCCGTTGAGCACGGTCTTGTCTGGGGTTGCCGCCCTGGGATAATCCCGAGACTTGTCCTTGCTCCTGTGCCGCGGGCTGAGGAGTGACGGCTTGCTGGGTGTAGATCTGCTCGTCAAGCCGACCCAATCGCCGCCGGAGATCCCGATCGGGAAGCTGGTTGGACAGACCCCAAAACGACTGAACCTCGGATTGCTGGGCGAGGCTCTCCTGGTCGGCCGAGGGTTGAGAGGCGGTCGGCAGCACGGCAATTCTGACAGGAGGGGGCTCCGCCGGTTCCAGCATGCTCAGGAGGTTGGCCCTGCTCAGGATCGGTTGGAGAGCTGCGAGTCGCCGGGTGTAGAGCTCGATCTTGTCGGCGGTGGTGTATTGCCCTTCCGCAATCTGGCGCATCGGGCCGGTCGGTACCTGCGGCGAGGAGATGCTGTTATCCGGATTGATCTGAAAATGCACCAACACATGCCGCGACGGCGGGTCGAGCAGCGGGGAGGCCATCAGAATCTCGCCTGGTTGGACCGGGTTGAGCAGATTCGTATAGGCCCTTTCCGTCGGCGCGAACGACGCGTACGCGTAGTATGGCCAGGTACTTTCCTGGGCGACCAACGGTGTCAGGGCCGAATCCATCCGCCACAGGGCCAGGCGGATTCGCTCCTCGATCGCGGCTCGGCGAATCGCGGCCGCGTCTGCACGGTCAAGTTGCAGCACGGTCTGACTATGCCAGCCCATGGCCGCCAGGATCACGGCAATGCACACGACAAAGGCCGGCCATGTCAGCCAGGGTCGCATCAACCGCCTCCTCCGCAGTTGGCGAACATGTACCCCTTGCCCCGAACAGTGAGAATGATCTTTGGATCCTCAGGGTCGTCTCGCAGCTTGTCTCGCAACCGCGCGATGTGCATGTCAATCGTTCGCGTCGCGATGCCGATCGGATCGAGCCGCCAGACGCGCGAGAGTATCTCGTCCCTCGATATCGCCCGTCCGTTGTTGCAGGCCAGGTAACGCAGCAGTTCAACCTCGCGCTCCGACAGCTCGCAGCGGTCGTTGTTCTCAAAACGAATCTCGCTCCGCGCCAGGTCGATCACGCCACCGGCGAAAGCAACAAGCCTGAGATCGGCCGGCCGCTCGGGAGATCGCCGCAGCACGGCTTCCACGCGGGCGAGCAGTTCTGCGACGCGGAACGGCTTGACGACATAGTCATCTGCTCCAAGTTTCAGGCCCTGTACCCGGTCCTGCTCTTCGCCGCGGGCGGTGAGAATGATCACCGGCAGCGTGGGTCGCGTGATCCTCACTTCCCGCAGAATAGTCAAACCGTCTGCCCCTGGCAGCACCAGGTCGAGCAGCAGCAGATCGCAATCCACGGCTCGGGCCATATCCAGCCCCACGTCGCCGTTGGCGGCTTCGAGCGTGGCATAACCGTCGAATTGCAGGGCATCGACGATACCTTGCCGAATCGCGGCGTCATCTTCGACAACCAGGATGCGTCTCTGTGACATCGGATGCCTCTTACGTCCGAATCTGCCCGTGCCCCCGTCGCCCGGTACCTCCTATCATACCCATTGGCCATTCATTTTCCTTCTCGATGCGGACCGGGCAGAATCTGCACCTGGCGGGTGGGGATATCCCAGATGCCGATTTGTTCGATGCCTTTATCTGTTTTCCGCGTAGCCACGATGCTAACAGTCAGCTCGGCGGGGCCGGGCTTGAACAGGTCGTCCACGGATCGGCCCGATTCGCTCCACGGCCAGACGACAAGCGGGAAGGCACTGGAGTACCCTTCGATCAGATTCTCGACAGGGACTGTGATCTTCCTGGTGCGCTCGGACTTGCCGTCGTTTGATCTCAGCGTGATATGGGCTTCGACGCGATCAGGCTCTTGGGAGATCGCAGGATCGCGCGTGATGCCACGACGTGCATCTCGCTCGCGCTCGGCCGGCGAGCCTGTTGCCGCTTTGGTCTTGTGGAACCGCAGCACGAGTCGAATGTCAAGCCCCATGCGTATAGTCTCAGGGAAGAACATGATTGCCGCTCGGCGCCCCAAGGCCTCGCCGTGCCAGCCGCAGAAAACGGTTTCGACAGGTTCAACCTTCTCGCCCTCTTTAATACTGCGCAGCAAACCGGCGGTATCAAGATGTTGTCTCAAGCGGGGATCGAACCGTAGTTTGGCACCCGGACCGTGCTCACCGGGGTAGCCTCCGGCGATGTGATACAACGGCGGTCTGATACCCTCAACCTCGAAGAAGTCGCTGCCAATGGTCGGGCCGTCATAGCTGGACGATGATAACGCACTCATGAAGCAGCCGCGGTAGATCTCGCCCTCCCGGTCGCGGACCACAAAGTCGCGTTGAAGCATGGGCGGGAGGGACATGAGATCCATCGCTCTTTCACGGGTCAGTTCAAAGACCTGCCGGTCCCAGTCGAAGCAAACGATATCCCGGCCGGAGAACAGGACCTTGCCGGTTTTCACGTCGACCCACTCCACGGCCGCTCGGTCAGCGGCTGGTTCGGAAGTCACAGGCGTTGTGGTCCCTGCTGGCTGCCACAGGGCTGCGGCGAGTGTTGCGACCGGCAACAAGAACGTCATTGGAACCTTACGGCCAGACATCTGTGCGGCTTGCGCGCATGTTTCTGGATCGCAGAGCGCTTGGGTTGCGGCCCGCAAAAAGGCGGTCCGCCTTAGGATGCCATGAAAGATACTTGCGTTCAACGAAACAGTCCTCCGGAGCGTTGGAATCGGCCTGCCCGCGCAGAGCCATGAGCATCGCGCCCGGCACCCGGCACACAGAACAGTGGCGACAATCAGGCGAGGATGGTGACGGCTTGTCATGGCAGACTCCTTGGTAGAGGGTGGAGCGTCGGCTACATAGAAATCTACGCTGTGTTTGGACGCCGGGGTGTAACGGGTGTGTAACACCTTGGCGGTTCGCCCGGGTGTCGCAAAGGGATGTGGCGCGTGGGACCGGTCTTATCTCCGCCGACGGGGGCGGATCAGCATCAGCAGCAGTGCGCCGACCATCGCCGCCTGGGTCGCACCCAGCCCGCACCATACCCGCCTGGATGAAGGGGTCTGACCATCATTGGGGATGGGCTGGCCCGAGCCACCGTCGGGTGAGGGATCGCAAACGTCGCCTAGTCCATCACCGTCCCGGTCCGACTGATCCGGATTCGCCGTCTCGGGGCAGTTGTCACACTCATCGCCCACGCCGTCGCCATCGGTGTCCGTCTGAGACGGGTTCGCGACGTTCGGGCACAGGTCACAGGCGTCGCCTACACCGTCGGTATCGCTGTCAAGCTGATCCGAATTGGGGGTGAGCGGGCAGTTGTCGCACAGGTCACCGACACCGTCGCCGTCGCTATCCAGTTGACTCGGATTGGCCGTCAGCGGGCAGTTGTCGCACAGATCGCCCGGACCATCGGAGTCCGTGTCCGTCTGATCGAGGCCAACATCGAACGGGCAGTTGTCGATGCAGTCAGGAATGGTATCGCCATCCGAGTCGGTGTCCGGTACACCGCATCCGCAAACGCCAGGCTCGGTCTTGAGCGGGTCGTTCGGGCAGTTGTCGATCGGCGGCAAGCCTCCTCCTCCCCCGCCGCCCCCTCCTCCGCCACCGCCGGACTCCTGGCAGTCAGCTATTCCATTGTTGTTGGTGTCCGCGTCCGAAACGCCGCAGCCGCAGACGCCCGGAGCGATCTTGTTTGGGTCGTCGGGGCACAGATCGTGGCAGTCGGCTGTCCCGTCTTGATCCCGATCGGCATCGGGCGTGCCGCATCCGCAGAGGCCTGGGGCAAGCTTGACGGCATCTTCGGGGCAGCCGTCGTTGCAGTCCGGGGTGCCGTCGCTATCGGTGTCCGTGTCCGACACGCCGCATCCGCAGATCCCCGGCGAGGTTTTGTTCGGATCGTCGGGGCAGAGGTCGCCACACTGATCGAGCGGATCTTCAGGGCAAGGGTCCAGGCAGTCAGGGGTCAGATCGCCATCCGTATCAGTGTCGGCCACGCCGCATCCGCAAGCTCCCGGCGAAACCTTGTCGGCGTCTCCCGGGCATTGATCGTTGCAGTCCGGCGTGCCGTCCGCGTCTGAATCCGTATCCGGGATCCCGCAGCCACACGCGCCGGGTTGCGACTTGTTCGCATCGTTCATGCATCCGTCGTTGCAGTCGGGCACTCCGTCGCTGTCACTGTCGGTATCGGGGGTTCCGCATCCGCAGGTGCCGGGTTCGACCTTGGCGGCATCGGCCGGGCAGTTGTCGCTGCAATCAGGTACGCCATCGGAATCGGTATCAGCATCAGAGACGCCGCAGCCGCAAAGCCCCGGCTGTGCTTTGTCTGGGTCGAACGGGCAGTTATCCAGGCAATCCGGCACATCATCACCGTCTTGGTCTGTATCAGCCGTACCACATCCGCACCAGCCAGGTTCCGTTTTGCCGGCGTCGGTCGGGCAACCATCGGTACAATCGGGTATGCTGTCGCCATCGGTGTCGGTATCCGGGGTTCCGCATCCGCACACGCCGGGCTGCGACTTGTTCGGATCATTCACGCATCTGTCATTGCAGTCGGGTACGCCGTCGCGATCACTGTCGGTATCTGGGGTCCCGCATCCGCAGATGCCGGGTTCGACCTTGGCGGCATCGGCCGGGCAGTTGTCACCGCAATCAGGTACGCCATCGGAATCGGTATCAGCATCAGAGACGCCGCAGCCGCAAAGCCCCGGCTGCGTCTTGTTCGGATCGATCGGGCAGTCGTCCAGGCAATCGGGTGTGCCGTCTCCGTCCTGATCGAGGTCCGCAACTCCGCATCCGCACAAGCCGGGTTCCGTCTTGCCGGCGTCGGCTGGGCAGCCGTCGAGGCAATCAAGGGTTCCATCCTGATCGGTGTCGTCGTCAGGGATGCCGCAACCGCAGACTCCCGGCTCAATCTTCTTCGGGTCGTCGGGACACAGATCCACGACGCACGTGTTTGCCGGATCGGCGGGACAGGGGTCGACGCAGTCCATGAAGTCGTCCTCATCCTCGTTCACGTCGGGCACACCGCATCCGCAGATTCCTTCCGCCACTTTGTCCGGATCCTGAGGGCAGGCATCGCGGCAATCGGGCGTGAGGTCTCCATCGCTGTCGGTGTCCGGTGTGCCGCATCCGCAGATTCCCGGCGACGTCTTGTTTGGATCGTCGGGGCAGAGGTCGCCGCACTGATCGAGCGGATCGTCGGGGCAGGGGTCGGCACAATCCGCACTTCCGTCGTCGTCGCTATCGGTGTCAGGCACCCCGCAGCCGCAGGTGCCAGGCTCGCTCTTGCCCGGATCGTCGGGACATCGGTCGTTGCAGTCGGGGGTGCCGTCGTCGTCGCTGTCGGTATCGGGCACCCCGCAGCCGCAAATGCCCGGCACGTGTTTGGCGGGGTCATCCGGGCACTCATCGTCTCCGCAGAGGTTGTCCGGATCATCAGGGCAGGGATCCACGCAGTCGGGTTCCCCGTCGCTGTCGCTGTCCGTATCCGGTTGGCCGCAACCGCAGATGCCCGAGTTGATCTTCCCGGCGTCTTCTGGACAAAGGTCGTGGCAGTCGGCCACGCCGTCCTGATCGGTATCCGTGTCCGGCGTCCCGCAGCCGCAGGTGCCGGGTGCGATCTTGAGCGGGTCCTCGGGGCACTGATCCACGCAATCGGCTTTGCCGTCGCGGTCCGTGTCAGTGTCGGGGTTGCCGCAGCCACACTGACCGGGCGCGGTCTTGGCGGGGTCAACCGGACAGGCGTCCACGCAGTCGGCCGTGCCGTCCCCGTCGGTGTCCGTATCCGGCGTTCCGCAGCCGCAGATTCCTGGTGAGGTCTTGTTGGGATCGTTGTCGCAGGTCTCATTGCAGTCGAGCACGCCGTCGCTGTCGGTATCAATGTCCGGTGTGCCGCAGCCGCACCCGCCAGGCTCGGTTTTGGCCGGGTCGTATGGACAGTTCTCATGGCAGTTCAGCACGCCGTCGCCGTCGGAGTCCACATCGGGCACTCCGCATCCGCATTCGCCGGGGGTGGTCTTGTTCGGATCGTGCGGGCATTCTTCTCTGCAGTCGAGCACCCCGTCGTTGTCGCTGTCGCGATCAGGAATACCGCAACCGCAAACCCCAGGCGTGACCTTGCCTGGATCATTGAGACACGAATCGACGCAATCGGCGACTCCGTCGCCATCGGTGTCGGTGTCGGGGTTGCCGCAGCCGCACTGGCCGGGGGCTCGCTTATCGGGGTCCTCAGGGCAAGTGTCTTTGTCGAGGCAGTCTGGAACGCCGTTGCTGTCGGCATCGGTATCGGCCATGCCGCATCCGCAGGCTCCCGGTGCGATTTTGTCGGGATCGTCCGGGCACAGGTCGCACGCGTCGCCGGCCCCGTCGCCGTCGCGGTTCTCCTGGCCGGCGTTCGGCTCAAACGGACAGTTGTCACAGGCGTTGCCGGTGCCGTCGCCGTCGCTGTCCCGCTGATTGGCATTTCTGACAAGTGGACAGTTGTCGCAGGCGTCGCCCACGCCGTCGCCTTCGGTGTCCACCTGATCGGGGTTGCTCACATAGGCGCAGTTGTCGCACAGGTTGCCGAGGCCGTCTCCATCGGAGTCCGTTTGGTCGGCGCCGGCCTTGTTCGGGCAGTTGTCACAAGCATCGCCGATGCCGTCCCCGTCGGCATCCGTCTGGTCGGGGTTGTCGATTCCGGCGCAGTTGTCGCACAGATCGCCCAAACCGTCGCCGTCGGTATCCATCTGATCGAAGCCGGCCTTGTTCGGGCAGTTGTCGCAAGCATCGCCGATGCCGTCGCCGTCCGCATCAGCCTGGTCCGAGTTGGAAATCTCGGGGCAGTTGTCGCAGGCGTCGCCCAAGGCGTCGCCGTCGCTGTCGGTCTGATCGGGGTTGTAGTGCAGAGGACAGTTGTCGTCGTCGTCCAGCACGCCGTCATTGTCGTCATCATCATCGCATGCGTCGCCGAATTCATCGCCGTCGTTGTTGGCCTGATCGGGGTTGGGCACGGTCGGGCAGTTGTCGCAGGCGTCGCCGACGCCGTCGCCGTCCTGGTCGCACTGTTTGCCGACGGCCTCATCGGGGTCGGTCGTATCGCCGTCACCGTTGCAGTCGGTCGGTTCCGTGTGTGGGGGATTGTCCGCGAAATCGCAGTTGTCACAAGCGTTGCCGAGGGAATCGTTATCGCTGTTGGTCTGATTGACGTTTGCCACCTTGGGGCAGTTGTCGCATGCATCCCCGACGCCGTCCTTGTCGGTGTCGGTCTGAGACGGGTTATAAACCAGCGGGCAGTTATCCTGGCTGTCCGCACGTCCGTCGCCGTCATCGTCGTTGTCGCAAGGGTTACCTTTCCCGTCGCCGTCGGGGTCTTCCTGGTCGGGATTGAAATGCAGCGGGCAGTTGTCGTCGCATTCATGCTTGTTGCCGCCGGTGCAAGGGTTGTCGCCGGCTATGCCGCTGCCGTCGCCGTCATTAAGAATCCCGTCGTTGTCGGCGTCCGGATCGCATACGTCGCCCAGACCATCTTTGTCGGTGTCCTTCTGGTCGGGGTTGGTGACGTCGGGACAGTTGTCACACGTGTCGCCGATACCGTCACCATCGCGGTCGCACTGTAAGCCCACCGCTTCGTCGGCGTCGTCGGTATCCCCGTCGCCGTTGCAGTCGGTCGGCTCGGTGTTGGCCGGGTTCGCGGTCTTGGGGCAGTTGTCGCTGACGTCGAGGACGCCGTCGTTGTCGTCGTCGTTGTCACAGGCGTCGCCGCCGCAATCGGGCCGGCCGTCGCAGCCCGCCGAGTCCTGGTCGTTGTCGGCCTGGTTGGCATTCTTGACGGTTGGACAGTTGTCGCAAGCGTCGCCGACGCCGTCGCCATCGGTGTCCGTCTGGTCCGGGTTGGCGATGGTTCGGCAGTTGTCGCAGGCATCGCCGACGCCGTCGCCATCGCCGTCCGCCTGGTCCGCATTGCTCTTCTTGGGACAGTTATCTTCTACGTCGGGGATCCCGTCCTTGTCGCCGTCCCATGGGCATGCCCAGCGGGCAATGTAGTTCGCCGTCTTGCCATTGGCGATGGTAAACAGGCCGCCGACGAACAAGGCCGGGCTGATGTCGTCGCTGAACACCGCCAGGGCCTTGACGCCGTTGTTGGTACCCGTGCCCAACGTTGACCAGGCAGTGCCATCCCACTTGGCGATCTGGTTGGCGGTCAGGCCGCCCGCTTGGCTGAACGTGCCGGCGACATAGAGAGCCTCGCCGTTACGGTCGTCAAAGGTGGCCATGCAGGCAACACTACCGACGATCCCGCTGCCCAGCGCCGACCACGTTGTCCCGTCCCAACGGGCGATCTTGCTGACGGAGGCTGCCCCCGATTTGCTAAACGTTCCACCGGCGTAAAGCTGTCCCCCAAGTACGCCCAAAGCCTGCACCGTTCCGTCAAATCCGCTGCCGACGGCGGACCACGAGCCGTTCCATCGTGCAATGCGGTTAGCGGTGACGCCGCCGGCCTCAGTGAATGGGCCTCCGGCGTAAAGGGCCCCGTCAAGCACAGTCATTGCCAGAACGTGGCCGTTGGCTCCACTGCCCACCGCGGTCCATGCCGAGCCGTTCCAGCGAGCGATGTTCGAGGCCGGGTTGCCTCCGGCCTGAGTGAACGAGCCGCCGACGTACAACTCGTTGTTGTACACCATCATGGCCACGACCGGCCCATTGACGCCCGATCCCACGGGTGCCCAAGCCGAGCCCGTCCAGCGGGCGATGTGGTCGGCCGGCTGACCGTCGGCCCTGGTAAAAAAGCCACCGGCGTAGATGTGGTTGTTGTACACGGCAATCACCGCCACCTGCGGAGTAGCGGTCACGCCTGGATCATTGGCCATTCCGGTGCCCAGGGCCGACCAGTGCCGGCCGTCCCATCGTGCAATACAGCCGGCCGAAACGTCACCGGCCAGGCTGAACTCGCCGCCCGCGTAAAGTGAGTCGTTGAAGACGCACAACGCGGTGATCTTGGCGTTTGTCCCCGGCGGCTGAAGAGCCGGGTCGAAGATCGGCGTGCAGACCTGACCCGCATCGGCCCGGTTCACGGAAGCCGTCAGGATCAGAACTGCCAGAAGTGTGGAGAATGCGATTGCGTGACGGGGAAACGACTTGCTCATGGGCCCATCCTTTGGCGCGTGGACTATCCGTGGCAGATTCCATTCTGCCTATCAGGTTTATCGGCATCAGGTGAGCTTGGACCCGACGGGTTGAGCAGAAAACAGCCCTATCGGCCGGAATGAGCCGGCCGGACAGTACTGAAAACGGGGGTGCGTTGCAATCAACCGCCGAACGACAGACCGGACGCCAGATGGTATGCCGTGGCAACCGCCAGAATGATGAAGAGGACATCCATCCAGCCGAACAATGCGCTGAAAAACAGCCCGAGCAGTCCTATGGCAGCTTTGCCGGCGGCGTCCTCGAACTCTTTTTCGGCTTCGACGAGGGCCCTCTCACTCTCTTCGTTCCGATCGCGCTCGATTCGCTTCGCCTCGACCACTCGCTGATTCTCTGCGATGCTGTCGGCCCGCTTGGCGGCCGCCCGGTGATATTGTGCCCATTGTGCAGCGTTCACTTCGAGCTCGTCCGTGTCAACGCCCCTCTTGCTCGCCTCGGTCTCCAGGGCCTCGTCTATATACGAATAGATGAGAAAGTCTCGAACATAGGCCGCATCTTCCCATTTGCCGCCCTGTTCCCACTGCTTCATCTCCTCCATAGCCTTCTTGACCCGATCCTCAGGCATGTCCTTGAATCGCTGCTGTTCCTGGGCGTAAAGGGCTTCCCGCTGCGGATCGTCATAACTCAATCCCTGGCGATTGGCCTTCAAAGTGGCGTGGTGGGAGGCCAGAACGTACCTCTCCGTCATCATGGCGGTTTCCTCACCCTCGCTGCGAACGGCGGTATGAACCGCGCCAGAGTTGCTCATCGCGGGCATCATGCTGGCCGCCACCGACAAGACCACGATAACGAAGACACCGATCTTACCGACGACGATGCCTAGAACCGCCATGAACGAGGCGATCAGTCCGGCCGGCGTGCTTTGGTTGCGGTAACCGAGGTACATGCCGCCTCCCGCCAGCCCGCCGATGGCCCATGCGATCCAGCCGATTTGAAGATGAATGGCATAGGCAACGCCGGCCCAGATTGCCGCGCCCAGCATCGCTCCAAGGAAGCTCAACAGCGTGCCCAGCAACAGCGCGCCGCTCGACCTGACGGCCGACCCGAGTACTCCGCCGACGGCGGTCAGTGCGCCGCTTCCGCCCCCGCTGATGGCCGTATCCTGCATGCGACGTCCGGTCTTGGTGTCAAAGCCGCACGCCACACACAGTCGGGCCTTCGCAGGCATGGTCTGGCCACAGTTCGGGCACAGCTTGTATGCCGTGCCGATGTCTGCGGCCGGCTGCTGCGACGCCTCGGTCAGCAGGGAACCACCATCGTCCGACCATCCGTAAGTACCATCAATCCTGCTTTTGGTATTCCTCTGGCAGAGGCGACTCCGAAACCGGAGCGGGCTTCGGCGCCGGTTTCGCCGCAGGTTCCGATACCGGTCCCGGTTGAATCCCAACCGTGGGACTCGCGGCTGCATGACCGATGACGAACACACCCTCGCAGGCCGGACAGCGCGCCTTTCGGCCGGTTGTGTTCGCGGGCACGCGGATGTGCTTGCCACACGCCGGACAACCCACCATGACGGTCTTCTGGCTCGCCGTTGCGGGTCGGGACTCCTGCTTGGGCATCCCCGGGCTTGGATACGCGGGTGCTGCGATGCTTGCGCGACCGTCAGTTGCTGGTATGATGAAGGATCTGCTGCACTTGGGACACTTGGCCTTGTGCCCGGCAAAAGAGGCCCGCAGTCCCAGCTTTGCGCCACACTCGCACCTCACGGTGATACGCTCTGATTGCGTGTCCTCCATAGTGCAACGACCTCCGGGAAGTGAAAAACCGCGGAAGTCTTCCTCTGCCGCTATTGGGTGCAAGACGCGCCCAAGACCGATATGGCCCAGATTGCTGGCCCATGCCGCGACGCGGCCGCACGTCGAGAGGCTTCCGCAAGCACTTCATGGCATATGCTAACCGAAATAACCCTTCCTACCAAGGTGGTAATTCAATGGGTTCGAGAGAATTCTGGAGCTGCCGCTGGCCGCTTGTTTGCCGGTACCCTCTGCCCGCCGGGCCTGCTCGGTCGGACGAACCGCCCGTGGCCCCCAAGGTATGTACACGCCGAATGCCTCGCGGAACCGTGTTCGCCTTGCGTCTGACCCGTCCTTCGCGGTATCGATCGCTCGGGATTGTGAAAGAAGGGCTACAGCGTCACGGATCTGGCCGCTTATGGAAACGGTCCTCGGCGGTATGTCATTTGGGTTGGGAGAGGTAGAATTAGAACCTTACGGCCAGACATCTGTGCGACTTGCGCGCATGTTTCTTGATCGCAGAGCGCTTGGGTTGCGGTCCGCAAAAAGGCGGTCCGCCTTAGAACCTTATGGCTGGATGTCTGTGCGGCTTGCGCGCATGTTTCTGGATCGCAGTGCGCTTGGATTGCGGTCTGCAAAAAGGCGGTCCGCCTTGGGTAATTGAGCCGATCCGGCACCGGTTGACAGGAACACCCTATGCCTGACAAGAGATCGCATCGCGGCCCTCACCCGGATGATGCCCGACTGTTTGCCGAGTCCCAATGGCCGATTCTTCGAGCTGCCGTCGGAGACCTGTCTTTTCTGCTTGGCAGGGGTTATGCCGAGAAATCGGCCCTCAAACTGGTTGGCGATCACTTCGGACTGACGCAGCGGCAGAGAATCGCGGTGATGAGGTGCTCCTGCTCCGATGACGCATTGGCTACACGGAGGCAACGCGAAGTCCCGCCCGGGGCAGTGAGCGCGAGCGAATTGGCTGTTGATGGATACAACGTCCTGACAACTGTCGAAGCCGCTCTGGCCGGCGGGGTCGTCATTCAGGGACGGGACGGCTGCTACCGCGACATGGCCAGCATGCACGGGACCTTCCGCAAGGTCCGAGAAACCGGCCCGGCACTGGGCCTGATCGGCGAGACCGTAGCCGCCCTCCGGCCCCAACGCTGCCTCTGGCTGCTCGACAGCCCCGTCTCCAACTCCGGTCGACTGCGGAGCCAGATGAGGGATCTCGCGGCCAGGCGGGGGTGGACCTGGGAAATCGAACTCGTCACGAACCCTGATACCGTGCTGGCCGATTCCAGCGCCATCATCGCAACTGCCGATAGCGTCGTCCTTGACCGATGCCGTTCCTGGCTCAACCTCGCTCGCTTGGTGCTGACCTTTCACTTACCGAACGCTCGCATCATCAACCTTGCTCCGGAAAACCGCTGACGCTCGGGGCAGATCACCTTCGTTGCCATCCTGGCGGCTGCGCGGGCTTGGTCCTCATCTCCACGAGCCGAAGACGCCGCCCACAGGTCTTCGCAGAAGCTCTCGGAAGCCGCTTACCACAGATGGAGCACGTGCAGCGTCCACCGGTAGTGTCCCTGAGTCTCCAAATGAGGCTGCTCGAGAACGTAGCCGTCCTGCATGAGCAGACGGACGTTCTGGACGGACTGAACAGGAAACAGTGGTAAATCGCTGCTCTCGTCCGGGCAAACCACGGTTTGTTGTCCGCTGGCATACCAACTCTCATTGAGGCGCAGGTTCAGCCAGGGTTGACCCATCTCGTCGGCCTCCAGTTCGCCCTCCACCACGACGTTGATCGTAAAACTGCCGGTGATGGTGCACTCGTCCGCAGCCCCCGTGATCGTGCCGTTCACAGTGCCTTGGCCGGTTGCCTGCAGCGCCCCGATGTCACCGACGACGTAGATCGGCAGCGAGAAAAGGACCTGGCCGGTGACGTGGATGTCGTGGCTGTACGAGGCGTAGTCGACCGTCTGCAAATAGTCGTACTCGATGGCGAACCGGTTCGTGCACTGGTTGAGCAGGTGCGTCACGGCAGTGTGAAGATCTTGCATCAACTCCGATTCCTCGTCGAAGCCCAACAACTGAGCCTGGCCGAGGTAAGCCAGGGCTTCGCGCACGTAATCGTCGTCGCAGATGTCGATCGGTACGACATGACAACCCGGATCCAGGAAACACTCGATGGCCTCACGCAAGCGTTCCTCGGCTTCTTTGAACGAATCCTGAGCCTCGCTCTCCATGCCTTGTGACTGGAACCATTCGCCCCACTGCAACAAGCCGCCGACGTCATCAAGCGTCGATTGCCAGTGGGATGAGCCTTGCGATTGACCGGCGGCTTGGCCGGCCTGTTGCGAGGCCTCGTTACCGGACGGCGATCCGCCCAGGTAACTGCTGAAGTGCCGGATCTTCCCGGAAATCACGCCTCCGTTCACCTCCTGCTCCGAAATCGGCACGACGAAGTCCGCCTGTCGCAGATGGAACAGGAGAGCCCGCGCGTCAACCGTTCCCTCGGCCGGCGAGACCTTCAATGTGGCGGCTTTCAGCAGCATCAGACCGTCCGGTGCCAGATCAACGCCAGGAAACACGTTCTCCCCGATCGGGTTGGCCGGCGGCTCATCCAGTGGGTCGACCGAGATGTCAACAGATCCCGACAACGCGCCCGACGGTATCTCCAGGCGGATCGTGTCACCGCGGCTGTTGATGGCCTCGATCACGCCGCCCTCAGATCCGATGGTTTTGCGCACCGTCTCACCGGCGCGGTTGCCCTTACCTTCGTCAGGCGTTGTTCGGGGCAGGCAAGCTCCGCCTTGAACACAGATCACTACCGCGAGCAGGGTCAGCGACACGATGCTCCGGTGCGGATTCAAGCCGGCCATGTGCGGTCTCCTTGTCTTGAGATGAACGCCGAGACAGACGCTTCGTACTCTATCACCGGCACCGGTGTCGATCAATGTCTTCTCTCGACCGCGATATGGTCTGGCCGACTGACAGCTACACTCTGGGTCGCATTGGCCGGACGATCGACCATCCCAAGAGCAGGGCACACCGCAGCGCCGTGAACCGTCACTACCGCCGGCGCTTTTTTTCAGGAGGCAACGGAACCGGCGGCGGTTCGCGAGGCAATCAGCCTCTTCGCGTGGCCGACCAGGTGGAACGAACCGGTGATGCAGATGATATCCTCGCGAGTCACCGCTCGTTCCGCGATCTCCAGGGCTTCCTCAAGGGTATGGGCCACCTGGGCCATCTTGCCGCATCGCTCGATGTACTCGGCGGCAAGCTCCCCCGGGTCTGCGGCTCGCGGAATGCCTCCTTCGGTGAAGATCACCTTGTCGGCTCCAAGCTGGATATGGTTCAGCATGCCGCTGATGTCTTTATCAGACCGGCAGCCGAAAATGACGACCATCGAGTCGTATGGGATGTTCTGACCGATCGCCCGCATCAGTGCCTCGACGCTGGCTGCGTTGTGGGCTCCATCGACCATGATTCGAGGGTTTTCGTGGATGGTTTCCATGCGCCCCGGAAGCTTCGCCTTGGCGAGCCCTTCGATGACCGACTGATCCTCCAGCTTAAAGCCTCGCTCCTTGAGCGTCGCCATGACACTGAGCGCCAGCCCGCAGTTGATCGCCTGATGCTCTCCCATCAAGGGTACCGGCAGATGCTCGAAACGGCTGTTTGCCGTGATGAGGCTGACGCACGTATGCGGCCCAATCGGCCGTGTCGATTCGAAGCGGTAGCTGAACTCAATGTCCTTGCCGGTGAACAGCAGCGGACATTTCACCTTGGCTGCAACGCGCTGAAGAGCCGCCTTGGCCTCAGGCGCTTGGGGGGCGCTGATCGCGGGAATTCCTGGCTTGAAAATGCCGGCCTTCTCCTCGGCTATCTTGTCCAGCGTGAGCCCAAGCTGACCCATGTGATCGTAACTGATGCTCGTGATAGCGCAGACTTCCGGTCTCAGCACGTTAGTGGAGTCCAACCGCCCACCCATGCCGGTCTCAACCACCGCTATGTCGAGCTGCTGCTCAGCAAAATAGAGAAACGCCAGAGCGGTCAGGATTTCAAAATAGGTGGGTTCGTCCTTACCCAGACGGCGAACCACCGGTGCGATCCGGCCCATGAGGTGGGTCATGTCCTGCTCGCTGATCATCTTGCCGTCAATCTGGATGCGCTCTCGAACATCCAGCAAGTGCGGCGATGTATACAGCCCCACTTTGAGATTGCAATTGGAAAGCATCGCCGACAGCATCGCTGCGGTCGAGCCCTTGCCCTTGGTTCCGGCAATGTGAACCGACTTGAACTCCCGATGAGGATTGCCCAAGCCCGATAACAGCCGGGTCATCCTCGCGAGGTTGAAGTTCCGTGGTGTGTACCCCACCCGGGTCATCTTCTCGTGGTTTACCATCGAGTCCAGGAAGGTTAATGCTGACCGATAGGTTCGGATGGAGCCGGAAACTGCTTTCTTTGCCATTGTCTTTGCCGTCGTGGACCGAGCCATAGGCCGCCATACTATCAAAAAGCCCGATCCCAGTCAAATCCCTCGCTATATACCGAGCACAAAATCACAGGGCATCAATTCTCGTATCTATTTATTTGGATTGAGCTTAGAGACTTATTGCATCTTCTTGGGTTTGCTGTCGGCCTGGGGTCGGCCAACGCTGGGCATCGACACTATTCCGGGCAGGTCGGGGCCTCGTCCCAGGCTGGCCTTCAGTTCGCTTGTCAAACCTCACCCAGACCCGAGGATCAGCCGCCAATGGCTGTCGTCTAACTTGCTTTTTGACAATCGGTTACAGAGTGCGGCTCTCCTTGTTTCGCATCCGCCGTCCAAATCCGACACCTGCCTGCCGACAAGCCGCGCGAGTGACGGTAGACGCCTTGCCGAGAACTGCCGCGAATTTGCAGTCAGAGAAAGCCGAAATCACGAACCGACGTGATGCGAAAAGGGACCTTCGGCGCCGAGACTCGCCAGAGGTTTTGCACCTGTCTGACGCCAGGTGCGGCATTGCCGATGTCTAGGTCGTATATATAATTAAGCTTTTGGGGTTGACGACGCCTGTCCGGGGAGAGCTAGTGCCACCCCAACGAGCCGCGCGACAATCCGTCCTGGCGAATCTCGGTTCCGCCAATCCGGCCGATGGCACGGGCGGCAGCTCGGTCCTGTAGGCCGGCCAACCTGCCCTGGCGCGATGACCGCAACCAGGGTGAATGTGAATCTGAAGGAGTGCTGATGAAGCGCCTGCTCAAGACGTCGACGGTGTTGTGGTGTCTGCTTGCCACAGGTCTGGCGGTGGTGCGCTCGCCGCGAGCATCCGTGGCGGACACGCTCGAAGAAAACAAGCCTATCGGTACCGCAGCTCAGCAACAGCAGTGGATCGAGGGACTCGGCCTCGTTGGCTTGGGCAGGATCGACAAGGCTGCGGAGATCATCAACAGCCTCGCGACAACCGGGGTAAGCGACGAACGAGTCGCCCATGTTCGCGATTGGCTGAGCGAATACGGTGATTTTGAGAAAAGTCGCCGGGAGCGAGTCGGCAAGGACTACCACAAGTACGTTTCTTGGGCCAAGGAGGACGTCGCCGCCGGACGCCGTCACCAGGCGCTGGTGAGCATTTCGTTGGCTCACAGCGTTGCGGACAACCCGGACGACTTCCTCAAGGAGGCTTGGGTCGTCGAAGCCCTTGAAAACGCCGTCAAGGCCGCCCAGGAGTACGAGGCCAAGGGCAAGTGGTATGCGGCCGCCCGCGTCTACGTCCGGTTGCAGGATCTCTATCCCCTCAACAGGGATTACCGAAAGGCTCTGGAGCGGTGCCAGGACCATATTCGCCTGGAACTGACTTACGAACCGGAGTCGGATTGGGAGTCGGCTGTCGCAGACATCTCTAAGGACATGGCATACGATGCCTTTCTCAAGATCTCCACCGACTACCTCAAGACGCCCGATTTCCGCGAGGCCGTGCTGGGAGCCCTGCGCCAAGTGCTGCTCATGACCAAGACGCCGAAGCTGCCCAAGGTCTTCGAGAAACTCAACGACAAGGAGGCGGTGTCTGATTTCTCCACCCGCGTCGAGGCCAGACTCAGGTTTGCGGAAGCCAAAGATTCGCTCACCGTGCATGAGCTGATAGCGCATTTCGAGCGGGTTCTGGAAATCAATGAAGAGAACGGTTTGTTCCCGCAACCCGTGCTCGTTCGCGAGTTCACCTATGGAGCACTGCAACCGCTGGACAAGTTCAGCGACATGATCTGGCCGGCCGATGTGCCCGAATTCAACAAACACACGCAAGGCCGCTTCAGCGGCGTGGGCATCCAGATTCGCAAGAACGATGGCGAACCCATCCTGGTCGTCTCGCCGCTCAAAGGTTCGCCCGCATACCGGGCCGGCGTTCGCCCCGGTGATCTGATCACCAGGATCAATGGCAAGAATGCCGCCAAATACACGATCACCAGGGCGGTTCGGGAGATCACCGGTCCGGTGGGCACCACCGTGAACCTGACGGTCAAACGGCCCGGGCAGGAGCAGGAGTTCGAACTCACGCTCGAACGTCAGGAGATCAACGTTGAGTCGATCAAAGGGTTTGATCGGGATGATCACGACGCATGGAAGTACATGCTCGATGAAAACCAGAAGATTGCCTGCGTCCGCCTGACCAACTTCACGGAGAATAGCGCCGACGAGTTGAAAAAAGTCCTCACCGACCTGACCAAGCAGGGCCTGCGGGGCCTCATTTTCGACCTGCGGGACAATCCTGGCGGCCCGCTCAAGGCGGCGGTGGACGTCTCAGGCATGTTCCTGCCGCCCAACAAGCCCATCGTCTCCACAAGGGATAGAAACAGCTCCCCCTGGGAGGTCTCATCTCCCGGCGACGTCTCTTACACCGATTTCCCTATGATTGTCCTCACCAGCCGCTACAGTGCCAGCGCCTCGGAGATCGTGACCGGTGCTTTGCAGGTTCACAAGCGGGCCTTGGTCTTGGGAGAGCGAACCTATGGCAAGGGCAGTGTGCAACAGGTCTTGCCGTTGAATCGAAGCCGTATGGCTTTTCTCAAACTGACCACGCAGCTTTACTACCTGCCCGACGGCCGCTGCCTTCACAAAGATGATGACTCGGTCACGTGGGGAGTCGACCCGGACATCTCCGCGCGGGTGTTCCCCAAGGAGCGATTCAAACTCTACGAGCTCCAGCTCAAGAGAGATATTCTCAAGGGCAAGGATCAGGGCGAGCTGACCGACGACGACATCCAGAGGGTGACGTCCTACCGCAACCTCGCCGCCAGCCAACCGGGCAAGGGTGAATCCGGGAAGGGCAAAGACGATACCGGCGATGAGACTCCGACCGCAAGCTCAAAACCGGCTACCCAGGCAGAAACCGGCGAAGGCGAGGAAACGGAGGATGAAGACGACGCTGCCGAGGACTTTGTGACCCGCGAGGATCCAAACGACTACCCGGAAAGCGATCCGCAACTGGACCTCGCGCTTCTGCTGATGCGCATCCGGCTGGAGACAAACGAACCCTGGCCGAGCCGGGCGACCCAGATGGCCGCGACTCCGGCTCCCGCAAACGCCCAGCCGTAATCGCACTCGCCGCACAACCGGCGCACAAACCCCTTGCCTCTCGTCTTCGGGGCCGCTGAAATGACGGGTCCGCCTGGAAAGCCGGCTCGTAGGCAGTCGATCGAGGGCAAATGGCGGTCTCAGGCTCGTCAATGGCCGCACAAACAGTGTCGGCAAGAGACATCTGCTTGGCCTTGAAACAAATGTGTCATTCAGTTTCATTGGGCCAAGGTTTGAGTTGCTGATCGGGTCTTCTGTTGAAAGAGCGGCCATCAATCATGGGGGTCTTCTAAGGCGGCTAAGACAGGATGCTGACGGCGTTGTGGAGTGATATGATCATCGGGTGCATGGACGCCAAGTCCCTCAAGTGCGTTTTGAAACGTTGTGTGGCGGGCTTCCACGCTGTCATGACACCGGCTTCTTGGACGCGCAGCTATGCACATGCTTCCTCAGCTTCCAGGTTTTGCTGAAAACGTCGAACGGCGGGTCGACCATTCAACCCGGCCTTGCCCGGCGGCGTTGGGGAGTATGCCGGCCAGGGATGAGGATGCGGCATGAGGATTCTGCAGGTGATGCCGTGGTGCCTGTGTCCCGCAATATGCTGCGGCGCCTGCACGGCTTTTCTTCCGCAGCGAACAGCCCCACCCGAGGGCCCGATCCCGACGAGATTCACCCTCGGGAATACCGATGTCGCCGAGAGCAATCGCTGGTGGCAGGACTTTGAGAGCGAGGAACTGAACCGGTTGATCGACGTCGCCCTGCGGGAGAACCTGTCGCTCCGGCAACTCTGGGCCCGCCTCGAACAAGCGGGCTGTCAAGTGGTCATGGCGGCCTCGGGATTGTATCCCCAGGTGACGGTCGGGGCCGATGCCGCTTACAGACGCACGGTCACGAAGGTCGACAGCGAAGCGTCGTCGTTGAAGTCCCGGCTTGGAGAGACTGTGGCCAACGAAGTCTCGAAAGGTATCAGCAAGGCACTCGGCCAGGACTCAGGAGCGACTTCTTCTTCCGGCAGCGCCCCCGGCACGCAGGAACAGTCGTCGCCCTCGCGATTGATCAGGGAAACCAAGAGTTTCGGGCTGTCGCTGGCCGCCAACTATGAGGTGGACGTGTGGGGCCGTGTTGCTTCGGCTTATCGTGCCGCTCGGTTCGACTTTGCCGCCTCGCGCGAAGACTTGGAGTCGACCGCGATGACACTGGTCGCCGAAGTGGCCGAGCGATGGCTGCGAATCCTGGAGCAGCAGGAATTACAACGCTTGCTGTCGGAGCAACTGGCGACCAACAAGATCTATCTGGAGCTTGTTGAGCTTCGGTTTCGAAAGGGCCAGGTGTCAGCCCTCGATGTGTACCAGCAGCGACAGGCGGTCAGCGAGGTTGAACGTTTGCTCCCCCTTTCGGAAGCCGAGGAACAGGTGCTTCGCCACGATCTGGCCCTATTGATGGGCAAGCCGCCCACGGCCGACTTGACCGTAGGTCTCTACGATCTGGCCTCGGTGCCGGATCCGCCGGGGACGGGCATCCCGGCTGAACTGTTGGCCCGTCGACCCGATGTTCGCGGGGCCTTGTCACGACTGCATGCCGCGGATCACCGTGTGGCGTCGGCCCGGGCGGACCGCCTCCCGGCGATTCTTCTTAACGGCGGCATCGGCTACGACACGGGGGACATTGCCCACCTGTTCGACGATTGGTTCTTGAACCTTGCCGCCGCCTTGACGGCGCCTTTATTTGACGGGTTTCGCCGTCAGGCCGAGGTGGATCGGACGCTGGCCGTCGTTGAGCAACGTCTGTCCGAGTATCGGTTGGCGGTCCTCACTGCGATCAAAGAAGTGGAAGATGCTCTGATCAGAGAGCGAAAGCAGTGCGAGCACATCCAGGGACTTTCTCGACAATTGGAGGATGCGAGAAACGCCCTGCGCGAGGCATCAGGGCGGTACCAGGCCGGATTGAGCGATTACCTGCCGGTGCTGGCCGCCCTGGAAAGGACGCAATCACTGGCCCGGACGCTGGTTGTTGCCCGACGCGAGCTCTTGGTTACGCGAATCGATCTGTACCGCGCATTGGGCGGAACATGGACACAGGAGCTGGAGCCGCCTGTCCGAGCAAGCGACGAGGCCGCCGAGCCGAAGGATTCAGAATCATGACTGCCGACGACGTACGTCTTTCACACCCTCGCGAACGGGCACCGGATGATAAGCCCAAACGAGGGATTCTCCTGCGACTGATCCGCGGTCTCGCCATGTACCTTCTCCCGGTGGTCGTGATCGTCGCGGGCATCGCGGGTGCCGTTCACCTGATCAGGACGGCACCGCAGGCCCAACGCCGTACGCCGGAGAACCCCGCAGCACTTGTTCGAGTTGAAATGGTCCGGCGGGTCAGCGCGAACGCCGTTGTTCAGGCCCAGGGCACGGTCATGCCGTCCCAGGAAGTCCTGCTCCAGCCCAGGGTAAGCGGTGAAGTCACCGAACTGAGCCCCAAGTTGGTACCCGGAGGACGCTTCAAGACCGGCGAGTTCATTCTCCAGATCGACCGGCAGGACTACAAGCTCGCGGTGGAAAAGACGAAGAGCCAGGTGGCCCAGGCGGAGTATGAACTGAAGCTCGAACAGGGCCATCAGGAGATCGCCAGACGCGAATGGGAACTGCTGGATATGAAAGAACAAGCCGGCGCTCTGGACTTCGAACTGGCCTTGCGCAAGCCTCATTTGCTCAAAGCCACTGCGGCGCTCGAAGCGGCAAAAGCGGCCCTTCGCGAGGCAGAGCTGAACCTCGACCGGACGACGATCCGGGCCCCTTTCAACTGCGTCGTGAGATCGGAGAACGTCGACCTTGGCGCCCAAGTCGCGCCCCAGACCCAACTCGCGATCCTGGTCGGCACGGACCAATATTGGGTGCGGGCGGCCGTGCCCGTGGATCACCTTAGATGGGTTCTTTTTCCTGATGAACATGGCGAGGGCGGTTCAAAAGCTGCGATCCGACAGGAACTCGGTACGGGTCCTCAGGGGGAATGGTGCGGAATGGTCGTGCGATTGCTGAGCGACCTTGAACCGCAGGGCCGTATGGCACGGGTCTTGATATCAGTACCCGACCCGTTGAATTTGAACGAGATGAACAAGCGTTCGCATCCGTTGCTGATTGATGCCTACGTGAGCGTCGACATCGAAGGGCGGGAAGTGAATGATGTTTTCGCCCTGCCAAGAACCGCCCTGCGCCAAGGCCGGCAGGTCTGGATCATGAACGGCAGGAATGAACTCGAGATTCGGGACGTGGACATCGTTTGGGGAAACCGCGATACCCTGTTGGTGCGATCGGGGATGCAGGAAGGCGAGCGCCTGGTCGTCAGCGACCTGCCCGCCCCGGTGGCCGGGATGGCCTTGGCGCTGGAGGAGCCCCCCCCCGACCCAATGCCGCGGACGGCCGTGATTTCCGAGAACGTGCGGACCGCCCATGGAGCAGGCAATGCCGGATCTGCACAATAGCCTTGAACAACGCGGCGCGATCGCCTGGATGACCCGGCACTCCGTGGCCCCGAATCTGCTGATGCTCTTCATGCTGCTGGGCGGCCTGTTCATGGCTCTGCGAATCAAGCAGGAAGTCTTTCCCGAATTCGATCTCGACATGGTGATGGTGACCGTCCCCTATCCCGGTGCAAGCCCCGAGGAGGTCGAGCAGGGGATCATTCTGGCAATTGAGGAGGGCATCCGCGGAATCACCGGCGTCAAGGAAGTCACCGCCGTTGCTCGCGAAGGCTCGGGCATGGTTACCGCAGAGTTGGAGGAGAACACCGACGCCCAGCGCGTTTACCAGGAAATCCGGCAGGAGGTCGACCGCATCACCACATTTCCTGAAGATGCCGAAGAGCCCGACGTCGTCCTGATGACGCACCGGCGCGAGGTGATGGATGTCATTCTCTATGGCGATGCGGATGAATGGATCTTGCGAGAGCTGGCCGAACAGGTACGCGACCGGTTGCTGCAGGATCCGAACGTGACCCAGGTGGACCTGGAACCCGCGCGCACCTTCGAGGTCAGCATCGAGGTGCCGCAGGAAAACCTCCGGGCGTACAACCTGACCCTGCAGGCCATCGCCGAGCGGATTCGAAGCGCCTCCATCGAGCTTCCTGGCGGCAGCCTCCGAACCGATTCGGGCGAGATCCTGCTCCGGATGAAAGAGCGACGCGATTGGGCCAGGGAATTTGAGAACATCCCGATCATCACCTCCGCGGACGGAACTCAGTTGCTGGTTCGCGACCTGGCCACCGTCCGGGACACCTTCGAGGAGGAATACCGTTTCGTTACATACAACGGCAAGACGGCGGTGAACCTGGAGGTGTATCGCGTAGGCAAACAAACGCCGATCGGAGTCTCCAAGGCGGTGTGGAAGAAGCTGGAGGAGATCCGGCCCGCGCTGCCGCCGGGAGTGTACATCGACGTCCGCCGCGATGAATCGGAGATCTATCGCCAACGGCTCGATCTGCTGCTGCGAAACGGGGCCATGGGCTTGGCGCTCGTCCTGGTGTTTCTCACCATCTTCCTGGAGTACAAGTTGGCTTTCTGGGTCGCCATGGGAATTCCGATTTCGTTTCTCGGGTCCTTTCTCCTCCTGCCGGCCATGGACGTCACCATCAACATGATCTCAATGTTCGCGTTCATCATCGCTCTTGGCATCGTCGTGGACGACGCCATCGTGGTGGGGGAAAACGTCTTCGACTATCGTCAGTCGGGCATGGGACGCTTGGAAGCCGCCATCCGAGGCGCGAAGGAGGTCGGCGTCCCGGTCACCTTCAGCATCCTCACCAATATCGCTGCGTTTGCCCCATTGGCGTTCATGCCCGGGACGATGGGCAAGATATGGCGCGTCATCCCACTGGTCGTTTCGTCAGTCTTTACTATTTCTCTGCTGGAGTCCATGTTCGTCCTGCCCTCTCACCTGGCCCACACCAAGAAGGAGAACGCCACCAGCTTGGGGCAAGTCATTCACCGGGCCCAGGACCGCGTGAGCAAGCTCATATCACGCATGATTGAGAAAGGTTTCGGCCCGCTGCTGGCCGCAGTCCTGCGTTTTCGTTACCTGACGGTGAGCCTCGGGGCGGGAATCCTGGTTCTGGCTCTCGGTTACGTTGCCAGCGGGCGGATGGGCTTTGAGATGATGCCCAAGGTTGAGGCTGACGAAGCCGATGCCACGGCCATTCTGCCTTACGGTTCTCCGCTCTCGAAATTGCAGGAAGTCAGCGACCGTCTGGTCCGGTCGGCCCAGTCCGTAGCCGGCGAAAACGGCGGCGAGCGGCTCATGCGCGGAGTACGGGCCTACATTCGCGAAAACGAGATCTTCGTGACCGCTTACCTCTTGGCACCCGAAATCAGGCCGATCAGCACCGCTGAGTTCGCCCGTCTCTGGAGAGAGAAGACCGGTGTCATCGAAGGACTCCAATCGCTTCGTTTTGAATCGGACCGACGCGGACCCGGTTCCGGGGCATCGATGACCGTGGAACTGGCCCATCGTGACATCGAGGTACTGGACCGGGCAAGTGAGGAACTGGCGGCGTCTTTGGCCCATTTCGCCAACGTCAGGGACATTGACGACGGTTATACGCCCGGCAAACAACAGCTCAATTTCCGGATGCTCCCCGAGGGACGAAGTCTCGGGCTGACGGCCGCCGCCGTCGCTCGGCAACTGAGAGGGGCCTTCTACGGCGCCGAGGCCATCCGCCAGCAGCGTGGCCGCAACGAGGTCAAAGTCATGGTGCGGCTGCCGAAAGCCCAGCGCATCAGCGGATTCGACGTGGAGTCCTTCATTGTGCGGACGCCGGCTGGAGCGGATGTGCCTTTGCACCAAGTGGCCACCGTACAAGCCGGTCGGGCATACACCGCTATCAACCGGCGAGATGGACGCCGCACCGTCAGCGTCACCGCCAATGTGGTTCCGCAGAGCGAAACCGACAGGGTTCTCGAGATGCTGACCGAGACCACTCTCCCCGACTTGATGAGCAAGTATCCGGGCCTCACCTATAGCTTTGAGGGCAGACAACAAGACATGCGAGAAAGCCTGGCAAGCCTGCAAAGCGGCTTTGTCATCGCACTGATGCTGGTGTACGTGCTGCTCGGCATACCTTTCCGGAGCTACCTCCAGCCCGCAATTGTCATGATCAGCATCCCCTTCGGGATTGTCGGCGCTCTTTTAGGGCATATGATCATGGGCTATAGCCTGAGCGTCATCAGCATGATGGGTCTTGTGGCACTTTCGGGCGTGGTCGTCAACGATGCGCTGGTCCTGGTGGAGTACGCCAACCGGCAGCGGACAAAGGGTCTGAGCGCCCATGAGGCCATCCTCAGCGCCGGCGTTCGACGCTTTCGACCGATTATTCTGACAACCGTTACCACGTTCGGCGGATTGGCTCCGATGATCTTCGAAACGTCACGCCAGGCCCGATTCATGATTCCGATGGCCCTGTCCCTGGGCTACGGCATCCTCTTCGCCACGGCGATAACTCTCCTGATTATCCCTTGCCTGTATCTGATCCTGAACGATGCACAGCGGCTCATAGGTTGGAGTACGCCCGCGTCTGACGAAGAATCGACGCAGAAACTGCCGGAAATAGCTCTCCAACGCGCCGATGCGTCTCGCTGATCCGGGGCCGCTGCGGATAGTACGATACCAGCGACAGCCTGCCTCTTATTTGAGCATCAGGCGGTCTCTGTCTGTTGATGCCTCCAGGCCGCAGGAACAACTTCCCATGAGTACAGCCTCAGCGGTCCCATGCCTCGGCAATCTGTGCGCCTCTGGCGCGTGGCCGTCTTGTTTCTTTTCAGTTCAGCACTTATCTTGATAGAATTGTTGACCATTCAATAGTGCTTGCATACCATACTGCCGTTTCGGAGGCAGATATGTTGCTGTACTCTCCTTTTACCTCTTTACAGAACAGTAAGCGCCCGGCCGGTTTCTCGTTGATCGAAGTGCTGGTTGTGGTGGCAATGGTCGCTCTGCTGATGGCGATTCTGCTGCCGAGCCTGTCGGGGGCGAGGGAACTGGCACGAGCGGCGATGTGCGGGTCGAGCCTCAAGCAGATCAGCCTTGCGGCCACAGCCTATGGCCTGGAGCAAAGGGGCTGGCTCGTCGGTTCGCCTAACACCAGCGGTAACGGAGCGCCGCCCGGTTTCGCTGCCGGTGCCTACACGCCCACGGCCAGCCGTGATCACTATCCCGCCCTGCAAATCTTCGATTGGGCCAGTCCCCTTCTGAAGGAGTTCGGCACCCGCGCTCCGCGCGACTTCAAACAACGCTACACGGCTGCCGTCAGCGCGGTTCCGCAGTGCCCGACGAACCGCCGTAGAACCAGCCCGGTCAACTATCCGGAACTGACCGATCTGATCCCTGCGGACACACTTGCCCCAAGCTACGCCATGTCGCGATACTTCACCTACGTCGGCGACAAGGCGAAATCCGGCGAGACGGCCGGCACCCTCTGGTGGCATGAAGACTGCATCCCCGCGCGGTACGTGCCCAAACCGGATCTGATCAAGCAGCCGGCGGGCAAGGCCTTTCTGGCTGATGCCCACATCGTGTCCAAAACCAAAGGCGAGATCGCCAACGCCAACTGGGGCTTTTCGTCGCAGGGTGCGTGGCGGTCGCACGACGAGGGGCCAGTGACCTATCGTGGCGATTTCCTCCGAAAGGAAATGTGGCGACATCGGGGGACGATCAACATCGCCGCCTTCGACGGCCACGTCGAGCGCCAGCGCGAGGGCAGCAGCGACGCCAACAACGGCAAGGGGAGCGAGGCCCGCCGGGCGAAATGGTGGTTCCCGTCGGGCACGAAGACGGAGTTGCTTCCGTCCAAGGCTACGTGCGAGCCGGAGATCATCGTCCCGTAGTGACCCTCACCAGTCGCCGACGCTGCCGTCGGAGTAGAAGACTCGCTGGGGCAGTTCCTGCTGGAACGGGTGCTTCTTGACTTCGGCCTCGTCGATCTCGATGCCCAGACCGGGCTTGCTGCCCGGGCGGACGATGCGGCCTTTCTTTTCGACGGTGAAGCCCTCCCTGACCACGTCCTGCCGCCACGGGACGTCAAGGTGGACGGCCTCGCAGATGATGTAGCTGGGGGTGGCAAAGCCGAACTCGAGCGACGCGGCAGTGCTGACCGGGCCCTGGGGGTTGTGGGGGGCCATGGCCACGCGGTACACCTCGGCCATGGCGGCCACTCGCCGGGCCTCGCTGAGGCCGCCGACGTGGGTGATGTCCGGCTGGATGATGCTGCACGCCTTCTTCTCGAGGAGTTCGCGGAAGCCGTGCTGGCTGATCAGCCGCTCACCGGTGGCGATGGGCGTGACGACGGCCCGCTGAACCTCGGCCAGTCCGTCAACAGTCTCGGGCCAGCAGGGCTCTTCGAACCAGTAGAGGCCGTAGGGCTCCAGGGCCTTGGCAAAAAGCACGCCCATCCGCGGCGACGGCCGTGCGTGGCAATCAACCATGATGTCGATGTCATCACCGACCGCCTCGCGCATCGCCCGGACGCAGGCCTCGGCATACTTGATCGGTCGAAGGCCCTCGATCGGCATGGTCCACGGAACGGCCATGGTCTTGAACGCCGTGAAACCGTCCTCGACCGCCTTGCGGGCCAGTTCGGCGAACCGCGTCGCATCTTTCGGATCGGTTTCATAGAAGTCTTCCATCTTCCCGCCGCCCAGGTGGCAATAGGTGCGGATGTAGTCGCGAACCGGGCCACCCCAGAGCTTGTGGCAAGGCACATTGTGGATCTTCCCGACGATATCCCACAGCGCCAGGTCAATCCCGCTCATGGCCGTCGCCCGGATGATTCCATTTCCGTGCCAGAAGTGCTGACGGTACATCATCTGCCACAGGTGCTCGACACGCGTGGGGTCTTCGCCGATCAGCAGCGGCTCGATGTCCTGGATCGCGCCGACCACCGCCCGCGTGTGCCATTCCAGCGTGGCCTCGCCCCAGCCCCACAGCCCTGGCTGGTCGGTCACCACCTTGACGAATACCCAGTTCCGCATTCGAGCATTGCAGACGTGCGTTTCAATAGCAGTAATCCTCATGCGGCATCCCTCGTAGTCATTTGGGCAGTGTCTTTTTTCGGAAGAGGGCTCTTTATACCGTTCGGGCGGGCTGACGACCAGAGGCTTCTCGGTGGCTGCGGTCACAAATACCTGCTGCCGCATTCGGTATCAGGAAGATGAGCTCTCGCTTCGTCCATCCTGCCGGCGCACCGCCCCGGTCATTACTGGCAGGGCCAAGACCGGCCGGGGTTGGGTGGGCTGACGTGCAAATTGAAGGGTCGGCGGTTATAATTCTGCTTGGTTATGGCTTTGCTCGCGGATTGGCGAGGCTGACCCGGCCGCGGGCTTGCTTGCCAGCGAAGGGCCGCCCGCGAGCGGATTGGCTGGCAAGCCGGGTCCGATTTCGCGGTTTGTGTCGCCGAGTGCGTACGAGCCGTGGTAGTCGCCGGCCTTTGCCCGCTCAGAGAAGGGTGCTACAGAGCTGGCAGGTCGGGATTCCGGTTGTCGCACGAGCAAGGCACCGGCCGATAAGAAATCGTAAGTGCCGGCAAGCCAATATGTTGGCGGCGTAGCTCAGGTGGTTAGAGCGTGGGCTTCATAATCCCAAGGTCAGTGGTTCGAATCCACTCGCCGCTAGTCGTTAAATCGCGCAAGTCCTTGTACGAATTGACCTTATCATCATCAGGGACAATCCGGCCACGACGGTTTCTTGGCCTTGGACTTGGTTCGCTGCCGCCCGAACCACAGGTTCGAGATCCCGACCGCGATCGCAAATGAGAGCCTTACGGCCAGACGTGTGTGCAGATTGCGCGCATGTTTCCGGATGACGGCGCGCTTGGATTGCGGCCCGCGAAAAGGCGGTCTCCCTCAGGTGTTGGTTTGTTGGCGCCGAAGCAATCCTGTGTATGACAGGGCAAGGGCTCAGTGCAAAGGGTCTATGGGGATGTGTTGTCTCCCTGGCGACCTGCGGTTCAGGTCGATGCACTCTTTAACCGTTCAATCGCAGCGCGAACGATGGGTTCTTTTTTCAGAAGCCTGTCTGCCTCAGCCGGCGTTGTCCGGCCCATGGCCATGATCAGCGCCTTGGGGACGATTTTCGTCACGTTCGTGGATGCCTGGACATGCTGCGACGGTTTGGCGTTCATCATCCTGGGCGTGACCCGGTCGGTGCCGTAGATACTCCGCAGCAAATGTCGCTTCGCCGCCTCGGCCGAGACCCCGCTGATATGCTGAATAATGCCGATCGTTCGGTAAAACAGCTTGTTGTTGCTGATACGCAGGTCGACCATGCGGTTTTGGTAGACCTTGCCGCTGAGCACGTGGCCCCCGGTGGTCAACGCGTTCAATATCAGTTTCGTGCCGAACTCTTCGAACACCTTCGCGCCCGGGATAATCGTCTTCGGCACGTTCGGTACACAGACCGCCGCATCAACGGCAACCCGTCCCCGCGCCCGCCGGCCCACCTGCACCACTGCGGTCCGAGCACCGGCGTTGCGGCTGCGATGCAACGCCTCGCCCACCTGCCGATGGAGGTCCATGCCGAGCCCGACGACAAGATCCTTACCGCTCAGGGCGGGGAGTTTGACCTGTTTGAACTCGTCGAGCGAGATGCGATACCAGGGACCCTCGTCACTCAGGTCGTGGCCCGGTCCCAACAGCGTCCGCCAACCCCCGACAACAAAACCCCTGACGGTATCGAAATCCGCTCCGAACGTCGGCGGGCACTCGGAAGCATCCACCGTGCCCAGAATGCCCGGCGTATCGGCGCCGAGGTAGTAGATATGCCCGCCCTGTCGCAGCGCCCGACCACCCAGCTCCACGAGTCGGCCGATCGCGGCAGTCTGCTCGTACACGGCCACGCGGGTCTGCTCATAGGCTTTCAGGCACGCCGCCACGCGCTCCGGCAGCACGCCCTGCCCGCCCTGCTCGACCGCCAGGGCGAAAATAACTTCCAACAGTAATTTGGTGGCGCTGCCGCTTTTCATACGCGTTGAGCCCGTAATCGGCTCGGGGCCGACAACCGGATTCAGCAGCAGGAAGTTCCTGCGCCGCAAGACCGACTGCAAAGCACTCGCGAACGTCTTGTCCCAGTCCTCGACTTCGACATCGCGCGCCCGATCCGCCGGACTGAACCCGATCAGCACACACTTCGTGCCGCGCCGCCGCGACAGATGCAGCATCTGCGACGCCACATACGGCGCCGACAGGCCGCAGGTCACACCGATGTATAAGACGCGCCGTTTGCCTCTGACAAGCGGCTCAACATCGTCAACGGCTTTGTGCGGATCATCTTCCGCGCCTTCCTGGGCCTTGATCAGCGCCAGATTGCCCCCGGCAATGAGATAACGAACGTTGGGCGCGCGTTTGCAGCCGGCGAGAAACCGGTTGAACGTCCGTGCGGCGAACATCGCCAACCGCCCGCTCGTGCCGGCGCCGGAGATGACCACAACGGAATCCTCGCGCCCCAGCACCGGCGCGGCCCATTCGATCGTCCGGACGATCTTGGCCACGATCTCGGCGTCGCAGACTGCGGGGTAGTCGCGATAACCGCTATAGATCTGGGCATCGGCCGCCCGAAGCATACGCACAATGCCGACCGGCGAGGCCACGTCGATGTCCGTCGTCAGTTCATTGGGAGTCTCGGTGATCGAGAGCTTCTGCACGTCACGCACTCCAGCGGCCGTACGATTGGAGGGTCAGGACGCCGCTCATGAACAGCGCCCCGCCATGCCCGGTCGGCATTCCAAAGCCCCGGAACCTCATAACGGCCGTATGTCCGGAAAAAGCAGCGTCCCGGTCGAGTCATTCATGCCGGCGCGCTTCCGCGGCACCATACCGCGCCGAACCAGGCCAGACAACAACGTCCACACGTTTTCTCAGCGATCCCGCAGCCTGGTTCCTTGTCGTTGTTCCAAGAGTGTGCGGGTTTTTCGGATCGTTCCTGGCATCGGGCAGGGGCGGGGCCGCCACGCGGTTCTCTTTCTTCTGATCAGCAGAAAACCCCGCTCGATTTGCAGATGAGAAGTAACTGCCTGCCTCTCGGCGACTGTCGCAACGGTCGAGCGCAGGCTTTGCGAGGTTGTACGACGCAATCGCCACGGCCCGGCGCCCGGCCTCATGCCACGGCTTGTCCCGTGCCGCCGGCGATTCTTCCCTCAAGCGGCTCGATTCTTGTGCACGGCGACCGATATGGAGGCGACGACGTCCGGTCGGCTGGACCTGAGGTATTCGACGACCGCAATTCCCGCTCGCATGACCGCCAGGATCGGGCGAATCACCAGTCCCCAGCCCCGTGAGTAGCTGCGATACAGCCGGCCCAGATGAACCAGGTAACGGCTTTGCTGGTCCAGGTTCAGCTTGCTCTGACCGCAAGTGCGGTTTGCGAAACAGATGGGTACTTCCCGCACGTGTCGGCATCGGCATCGGCAGATCAGTTCCAAACCGATCTTGTAGCCGATGGGGTCGAGCGGGTCGGCATTCACAAGGGTGTCGCGCCGAAGCGCGAAGAAGCCGGCCATCGGATCGGTCACCCGTCCGACCAGCGGCCGGCAAAGCAACGTCGCCGCCAAGCTGTTCAGACGCCGGAATACACCCCAGCCTTCCTCCGTGTGCCCGCCAGGCATGTAGCGACTGCCGATCACGAAATCCGTCGGCGGCTGATTCAGTGCTTTCAACAGCTCGGGGATTTGCTCCGGCGGATGGCTCAGGTCGGCGTCCATTACCAGCAGGATCTGACCGCGAGCTTGACGCAACCCTTCCAGGACGGCCAGACTGAGATCCCGCGGACCGGTTCGCGTGATCAGTCTGACGGGATACCGCTCCGCCAGCTCTTGCACTGCGATATCAGTACCGTCGCGACTGTCGTCGTCGACCACCAGGATTTCGCATTCGTGGTCGGCCGATTCCATCGCCGCTGCAATGCGGGTGACCAGGGGGCGGAGGTTGGCTTCCTCACGGTAGGTGGGCACGACGATCGAAACAAGAGGGGAGTTGTCCAAAGCCTGCTCCTCGCGCCGGCTTCGCCGACGTTCCTCGCGGTAATTGCGAAGCTCCATTCATCGACATATAGTGGCACTGCGCGTCAGCGGACGCGTTACAGCAGGTGCCCTCGTGAGCCAATACACCCTACAGACTCCGTCGGTCTCCGTCCAGCGGGATCCCCCGAACCGCTTGGCGGCGATTACCTTCAGCATACTCATCAGACTTGCCGTCCTGGCCTTGGTTGTCGTGGCCACGCTCGGGGCAATCTGGGGCGGTCCCGGACTTGGCGATCACGAAGCAATCGTTGCCGAGTGCGGCCGAAACATGCGCCTGAGCGGCGACTGGATCGTGCCCACTTTCCTGGACACGCCCTGGATGCGCAAACCGCCGCTTCCTTACTGGCTTGTCGCGGGAGCCTCGTACCTGCTGCCCAACGATCCGCAACTGGATCTTCCGGTAACCACCGTGTCAGCGAGGTTGCCAACCGCCGTTTCGGCCCTGCTGACCGTCCTGCTGCTCTGGCATCTGGCTTCATCGATGTTTGGCAGGCGCGTGGGCCCGGTCACTGCGCTGGTTTCCGGTTCCAGCGTTGCTTTCCTGATGTATTCAGTCAACGCCACGGCGGAAATGCTATTGACTCTCTGCTGTACGTGGGCCCTCGTGCATTTCTGGCACGGAGTCACCACCCGCCGGGCGTGGGTCCGATTCGTTCACATGATGTTGTTCTATGTCGCCTTGGGCGCGGGGATGCTGGCCAAGGGGCCGGCGCCGATGGCGCTGACCGCCGTTCCACTGGCCGTCTGGTGGTATACCGAGCGCCCGTTGCGGCTGCTGGCGTTCCTGGGTTTGCGTGGTTGGAGACAGGTGCTGACCTGCTTCGGGCGACAGATTCCCCGGCAGACGGCCAGGGCCTTTACCCGTCTCTATCTGGTGCCCGGCCTGATCGTCTTCGCGGCCATCTTTGTCCCGTGGATGATCGCTGTGGGCAGACAGTTTCCGCATGCCTGGGACATATGGAACTGGCAATACTGGCAAAGGGCCCAGGGCTTCTACGATGACACGCGCCCTCGTGGAGCATTCTACTACGTGCCCATAATCATCGGCCTGACCTTTCCGTGGCTCTTCCTGTTGGCAGAGGCCGTCGCCGCGCCCTGGCTGAAGCGCTATGCCTGGCAGCGACGAGCGCTGTTTTTTGCAGGCTTCTGCTGGCTGATCGGGCTGGCGGTGATGTCCCTGTTGTCCTTCAAGAAGCCGTACTACATTCTTCCGGCCGTGCCGCCTCTGCTGCTGATGATGGGGCTGGTCGCCGAACGCTTCTATGCCTTCGTACCGACGACCATACCCGTGAAACTCAAGATATGGTTCGGCCGCTGGCATGACGTTGTCATTCAGGATCCGCTTCGTTTCGCCTGGATCGCTTGGGCCATCGTGGCCGTGTCGGCGATTCTCATGCTCGTTTTCGGGAATTTCTGGATGAATGCGTACATCCCGAAGGTCGCGGGGGCCCTGACGGTGATTGCGGCGGGAGCACTGGTCGTGCTGCTTTGGGCCGGCCTGTTGTATGTCTGGGGCCACGGCTGGTGGGCCTTGGCTCTGACTTCGGTGGCTACCGTCGCCGCTTTTCATTCGGCGTGGTATATCTGCGGCCCGACCCTGGCGGCCGAGAACAGCGAGCGAGTGCGTATGCTTGATGAGGCTCTCGATCAGGCCGGCGTCCCTCCCGGTGCGAGCATCTATTGGACTTACTCGCGGCCCGATGCGAGACTCAGTTTCTACTACGGCCGCCGGCCGAGATACCTCGTCACGCCCGAGGAGGTTGTCGGCTTCATAGGTGTCAACCGAACCAGGCCGGGCGTCAGGGAATTGCTCGAGGCACACGTCTTAAAAAAAGCCGAAAACCTGCTCGCTGGCGATGAAACCGTCTATCTGCTGGCTAGCTACGAGAAATACAAGAAGGCGAGAAACGAAGTCAAGAGTGTAACTTTCTACGATATTGCCCGCGCAAAATGTGATCCGGGCAACCCCGACAAGGACTGGATGGTCATCTCGAACCGACCACCGATGAAAGCGGCCTCTTTGCCGGCGTCGCAGGCGGCTCCGTAGCCCGCCTGCCGGGCCGCGGGCGAATTGCTCCGTCGCCGCACCCGGCACGGACGATTGTTATGTGTTTCTCCTGCTTCATGTTACCCTGTTTCGCACGCGGCACCCGTTGTGCCGCCGGGGAGGATCGCCGTGCCGACCGATGAAGATACCACCGTCGCCGAGCTTCGCCGCGAGATCGCCGCGTTCATCCGGGATCGCGACTGGGAGCAGTTTCATGATCCCAAGAATCTGTCCATGGCTATTGCCACCGAGGCCGCCGAACTGATGGAGCATTTCCGCTGGATCAAGAATGATCCCTCGCGCGAGTGGGTCAAAGATGCCGGGAACAAAGCCGACGTCGCTGAGGAGCTGGCTGACGTGCTGGCCTTTGTCCTGTCCTTTGCCAACACGGCGGACATCGATATCGCCACTTCGCTGCGCGCCAAAATGGCCAAAAACGCGATGAAGTATCCGGTCCGGGAATACAAGGGGAAGTACTGATACGATGCTTTTCCAGCTCCTGCTCCTGTTCACGCTCATGCCGCTGATCGAGCTGGCGGTGATGATCAAGGTCGGGGGCATCATCGGCGTCGGACCGACGATCGCGATGGTGCTGGCGGCGGGCGTACTCGGCGCTGCTCTGGCCCGGCATGAAGGTCTGCGGACGCTGCACGGCGTGCGGGCGGACCTGGAGGCGGGGCGGCTGCCGGGCGATCGGATGGTCGACGCCTTGTTGATTCTGGTTGCCGGAGTCTTGCTGGTCGCACCTGGGTTCGTGACAGATGTGATCGCCTTGCTGTTGCTGATCCCGCCGATGCGCGCCTTGGCCAGGCGTTATCTCAAGAGGCGGTTCGCCGCCGGCTTCACGATCGTTAACATGCCCGGCCCGGATTCAGGACGTCCGCCGGGGCCGGACGATCTCATCGACGTTGAGGCCCATTCACCTCAGGATTCCGAGCGGAGCTGACGCCACGGCGCCGAGTTGCCGCAGTCCCCAGCGGCCTGTAGGCCGGCCGGTTTTGCCTGTTCAGGATCGGCCGTCCAGCAGATCGATGAGTTCACGCGCGTTGGTGACCGCGTTGGCCTCGGCGTCGTTATTGAAATAGACGTAGACGTCCCTGCCTGCATTCAGCCACCGCCGGATCTGCCGGGCATCATGCCTGAGTTCATCCAGCGAGTAGCAACCGCGGTAAGACCCGGCCGGACCGTGTCGCCGTATGTACACGAAGTCAACATCGTTCGGCCGGGTGATCGGGCAACGCCCCATGTCCGCAAGGCACACCGACGCCTTGTGCCGATCCAGCACGCCGTAAACCTCGTCGACCAGCCACGTGTCGTTGCGGAATTCCACGGTCACCCGCCAGTGATGCCCCGTCGATTGGCGTCCCAACTCCTCCAGAAAGCGATCGAGCCGGCCTGCGTCGCATCGCATCCCCGGCGGCAACTGCACCAACAGCGGGCCGCGCTTCGTTCCCAGCGGCTCAACCGCTGCAAGAAAACCCCGCAATTCATCGGTGCAATCCTCCAGCTTCTTGTCATGAGTGATCCGCCGCCACAGCTTGACCGCGAACAGGAATCGGGCACCGGTGATCTCGCGCCATCGTGCGGCCATCTCGGTTTTCGGCAGACGGTAGAAAGACGCGTTCAACTCGACGGTGCTGAATTGCTCGGCATAGAATCGCAGCCATTCGCCCTGGCGGAGCCCCTTGGGGTAAAATCGCCCCTGGGCCCAGTGGGCGTAACACCAACCGCTGGTTCCGACGTGCAGTTGTGCGGCGGCCATGAAAACATCATCCCTTGGGATGCTTGCCTCGGCAAGAACAGCTTTGACCGTAACAAGATTGTTTGCGGCTCACCTGTACCGCTCCTATGATGGCAGCAAACGGAGACGGCCGGCGTGTAGACAACGGAGTCGCGCATGACATACACCTCTTACGAACGGATCAAGGCCGCCCTGGAGCATCGCGAGCCCGATCGGGTGCCGTTTGACCTCGGCGGCACCGTCCTGACGGGTATGAACACGGTGGCCTACCGCAACCTGCGAAAATACCTTGGCCTGCCGGAGGTCGAGGTGCAAACCTACGATACCAAGCAGCAGCTTGCCCGCATCGATCAGGATGTGCTCGACCGCCTCATGGTGGACGTCCGTTGCGTGGACCCGGGCCAGGCGCAAACCCCATTGGCCACCCCCGTTCGCCGCGAGGGCGACTACCACTGCTACCAGGACCAGTGGGGCATCACCTGGCGCATGCCGGTCCAGGACGGCCTTTACTTCGACATGTACAAGCATCCGCTGGCAGACGCCGAATCCGTGGCCGATCTGGAGAAGTACCCCTGGCCGGACCCGGAGGACCCGGAGCGGTTCGCCACTATGAAGCAGCGGGCCGACCGCTTCGTGCATGAAGAGAAAAAAGCGTACGTTCTCGGACGTCACGCGGCCGGTCTGTTCGAGGTTTCCTTATGGCTGCGCGGATTTGAAAACTTCCTCGTTGACATGGCCGCAAACCCCGGCTTCGCCCACGCCCTGCTGGATATCGTCACCGACTTGAAAATGCGTTACTGGAAGAAGGCCCTGGAGACCGTCGGCGAGAACGTGCTGATTGTCTCAGAGGCAGACGACATTGCCACCCAGCGGGGACCGATCATGTCGATGGCGATGTACCGGGAGTTCATCGCTCCGCGCCATCGACGGCTCTTCGAGCATATCCGCTCCAGCGCCAAATCCCGCGTTTACATCTTCTTCCATTCCTGCGGAGCGGTCAAAGACCTCATCCCGCAACTGATCGACGAAGGCATCGACATCCTCAACCCCGTGCAGGTCAGCGCCGAAGGCATGGATACCAGGGAGCTGAAGCGCCTGTATGGCCGGGACATCACCTTCTGGGGCGGTGGCGTCGACACGCAGCGAGTCCTCCCTTACGGCACACCCCGGCAGGTCCGTGACGAAGTCCGGCGGCGGATCGACGATCTGGCGCCCGGCGGTGGGTTTGTCTTCAACCCTGTTCATAACGTTCAAGGCGACGTCCCACCCGAAAACTACATGGCCATGTGGGAAACGCTATGCGAGTATGGGGTTTACGCTTCCTGACCGGTGGTGGAATGCCTGCCCGAACCGTCGGCCTTCGGGAAAGCGACGCAGCGACTCATGTCACGACCGTCCAGCGGCACCGCAACTGTCGCAGGCTGTCGAGCAGTTCGTCCGCCTGAACGATCCCGAGCTTGAGCACCGCCGGACGCTGCCCATGCAGGTAGATGTGCGCAATGGCCAGGTCACCCTTGCGCATGATCTCGATTCGGCCCTCGCCGTTGAGCGGATAGCCTTCGCATTCAGATTGCAGCTTGAAGACCAGGCGGCGATCGGTCAGCACCGACCCGGCGACCGCGGCCTGCGCCGGCGAGAAATCCCGGTCGTGGATGAAGCGCACGAAAGTCTCTCCCGGCTGGGGCTGGAACCACTGCAAGATGCCGTGTCGGATCTGCGGATCCAGGGCCCGCCAGGGGTCCTGCCGACGATCCCGTTCCTCAATAAGACGCTGGTACGCGTGCGAGCCGCGCCCGCCGTTATTGCGGAAGAAACTGACGGCCACCGACAGCGAGGCGATCCGCAGGCGGCAAACGTCGTGCGGAGGTCTGCCGCTGACATGGGTCTCCACTTCCTCGGAAGGCCGGCAATATCGACAGGCAAAGACAGGAAAAGGCAGGTCAAACGGGTGCTCCAGATGTCGGGTTCTGGGCAGTTGCCTGAGCAGTCCCGACCCCGCGGAGTTGGCGAAGCGTTCGAGATCACCCACCACTGTCTCAACGCGGTCTTTCCAGTATGTGCGTTCCTTGCCGAGCATACGCTCCGGCCAATAAAGCAGATGAACCCGCAAGTCGTTGCGCCCCGAACAGCCAACGCACTTGCGTGGGAAGGAGTCTCTCAGATCCTCACGGGTCAGAGCCGCGGCGGGAAACTCGAAATGGGCGCCGTTGTCCCTGATTCCTTCAAGGTGCACGACCTGTTGGAGGGGCTCCGGAGCGACCGACATGGGAACCGGCTTCGATGCGCTTGCCTTCGGAGCTTCCTGGTGCGTTTCCGGGCCTTGAAAGATGCCCGTCGAACCCATCACCGACCGAGAGGAGGGGTCATCCTCGGTGATCCACGCCACAATCGTGTCTTCGTCCGTCGGCTTGTCACCACCGATAATGAACTCGGCGTGACACTTCACACAACGGGCCTTCCGCCCGACCGACGTAGGAGGCACGCGGTACTTCTGTAAGCAGGATTGACAGCGAACGACTACGTGCTCGGACATGGACTCCCCCTGTGCAACAGGCGGAATCGCCTTCCAATCTTGCCTTGCCTTCGACAACTGCGGCCCGGCATCGAACGGACGCCGTGACTGCGCCGGACCTGGTCCGCCCCCACGATATGAAGTGGCGGACCTTCCTGAGCCTCTGCCTCGCTCCCCGAGTCGCTCTATAGTATACCCCATAACCGGGGAGTTGTGGCAAGGCGGCCCCGGGCTCAGGGGGCTGACTGTCGGCCGCCGAGAGACAGCCCAGAGGTTGCCCGTAGCCCGTCCCGGGCGAGGCAATCCCCTCAGGCCGGCCCCACAAGTGGTCGGGCTGGTTTTGCGGCAGGCTTGTGCCGTCGGATAGCCTGAAAGGCAGAGCAGGACACGCTGCCGACGACGGCCTCAATGGGCCTCGGATCGCTATTGTCGGCTGCCTGCAAGCGTGGATTCGATAATTGTTGATCGAGGAGCGGGCGGAGCCTCATCCTCATTTGGCAGGCTGGTTCTCCGCTGTTGTCGGTTGCTGGGTTCCCCCTTTGGGCTTGATTTGCTCCACCCTGACGTTGCGATAGAACCCTTCCTTCACAATCTTATCGCGATCCGCCTTTGCTTCGTCTTCGGTGTCGTACTTCCCCAGCGTCACGATCTGGCTGTCGATCGACCTGGCACGAACCCGCCAATTCCATATCTTCGGTTCAGCTTGCTGCCTGTTGACCATCACATCCTCGATCCCGATGCCCGTGAGCAAGCCGGCCCTCGCTGGCTGCGCTGTTAGGCTTCACGCGCTAGTATACCCGAAAACCCGCGGATTGTGAAACCCCCGAAGAAAATCACGAATCGCCGTACAGCATCAACAAGAGGAACGGCTTACCACACGGGGCAACGGCGCAGGATTCCGCTATCCCCCCTTGACCACCGTCGAACCTGAATCACCCGCTGGCCCCGTTGTCGTCGGTTTCTTGTATTCCCGGAAGATCGCTTCAAGAATGGCCTGCTCCAGAAAACCATCGCGGCCAAGATGGATCCGGCGGGTAGACTTCGATGATCCAAGCATCTGCCCGGATAGCGTGGGCGCCTCCCGGCTGTAAAGCCGCATCGCCGCGGCGGCGTTGTCGACCTGCCGCTCCTCCAGGCTGAGACGGTAACGGTCCACCTTCACTTCGAGTTCGCAATTACCCCCAGCCGGCGCCTCACGGATGTAAACATCCGCTTGACGCTGGATGGTGTGAATGTTGCTTTCCCACCAGTAGTAGGCCGGTGTCGGCTGAACGCGCCAGAGTTCAAAGCCGCTGGCCGACGTCTCCGGGTATGTGGTCATGATTCCCTGCACGCGATCCCGTCGGTCAATGTCGAAGTTGAACGTCAACAGTGCCGTTTCCACCGATTCCCACAGACGATCAACATGTTCCGGCGTCTCGGCGGACACCGTGCCGAGGGTCGGGCCGACCGGTTGTGGGGGCATCTGGCAACCGGCGACTGCCAGGAGCATGCTGACGAGTGCGATCGTGAAGAGCTTGGCTGTTTTCATGGGTGTTGATTCCATAGGGCATTCCGACAACGAAGCCCGACGGGGACATTTATAACCGCGAAAGTGATGGTTGACCAGTTGTGCCTGTCAAAGGACGCCAACAGGATCAGGTCTGCCTTCTTAAGGGCCTCGGAGATCCAACCCGTGGCCCCGGTTGGCACTTTGGACAGATGAACGTCCCACGACCGGCGACAACCAGACGCCTGATCGCCGTCTTGCAGCGCCGGCAAGGCTGGCCCTCGCGGTCGTACACCCGGTGACGCACTTGAAACCGACCCGGAGCATTGTCGGCATTGCGATAATCGCTGATGCTCGACCCGCCTGCCTTGATCGCTTGTGCCAGAACGCTCCGTATCGTTCGGTATAGACGTCGGATTTGTTCGATACTCAAACGATCTGCTCGCACGGCTGGGTGAAGTCCGGCCCGATGCAGCGACTCGTCGCAATAGATGTTGCCCACGCCCCCGAGGACCTGCTGATCAAGCAGCAGGGCTTTGATCTGTCGGCGGCGGGCCAATCGACGGGCAAATTCCTCGCAAGACACTGTGAGAGCGTCCGGGCCGACCGATGGCCGTTGCCGCCCGATCCATCCAACTCGGCTTGAATCCGCCCCCAGCAACCAGATTCCTCCGAATCGGCGGGGGTCGACGAAACGGAGTTCGACCTTACGGCCGCGAAAGCCGATTCGCAGATGCGTGTGTGGTTCGATCGGCATTTCCGGATGAACCGCTATGAGCTTCCCGGTCATCCCCAGGTGAACCATCAAGGCGACCGCTCCGTCGGTTACGATGATGATCTGCTTGCCGACCCGCTCGATGCTTTTGATCCGCCGGCCATGTAGTGCCGCACACAGCGGGATCGCCGCCCCGTGCACTACGTCGGCACGATTCAGGTGGACCTGCTCGATCGTGTAGCCTGTGATCCGCTGGCCAACGCCTCGACAAACGGTTTCGACCTCGGGTAGTTCAGGCATGGCATCATCATACCCCCAAAACCGGCGGTTCATCGACGGAAAGCCACCCAGGGCGATTATGAATCCTCGGGAAGCCTATGGACCGGGGAGTGTGTGTGGAACGGGGGCCGGGACAGTTGGCAGCGCCGCGGCAGCGGACAAAGGCTGTGTGGCCATTGCGGGAGCGCTTTCTGCCGGCGGGATTGCCGGACCCGTCGTTGGCGCTGGCAGGGGCTGCGCCGCAGACGCGGCGGGTGGCGGCGGGCCGGCCGCCGGTTGTGAAGACGGTTGTATCGACGCCGAGGCGGTTGAGGGTGGCTGCGGTGCCGGTGCAGGCCCCGTCACCGGGGACTCAGCCGGTTCAGCGGTGGCTGCGGACGGCCGGGATTCCACTACGCCAGCAGGCATTGAGGTCGTCTGTTCCGCCTGGCTGGCTGGCGGTGTCGAAGGCACCGTTTGCGGTTCAACGAGCTTCGGCGGCTCTGCGGAAGCCGGTGGCTGCGGCTCAGCGGGTTGGGCTGGCGATGGCTGGGCCGAAGTTGCGACCGGTTGTGTGGCTGGTGAAACCGGGGCAGATGCAGGTGAGACAGCCGCCGGCGGCTCGCTGACGACCGCTGCGGGCGGCGGCGCCACGGGCACCGGAACGGCCACCGGGATTGCCGTCATCGCGTTGGGCGCGGTCGAGAACGCAGGCGAAGCCGGCGGCGGAGGAGGCTCCGGCACTCCTACAGGCTGAGGTGGCGGTGGAGCCGGCACGGCCGCTGGAGCGGTGCTCGTCCCTTTGCCAAGCTGCCGATCCATCACCCGCTTCACCTCCCCCGCGATGTCCGCCAAGTATCGCTCGCGCGGAATGCCCGCTCGGTCCGCCTGCTTGGTGGCCTCAGCAACGAGTCTCTTTATGTCCGCCGGCATCAGGGGCTGCTTGAGCTGCCGGGCGCCGTCCGGCTGTGCCGTCGAGACGCAATCCATCGTCGCCTTAACGGCGTCACTGTCGAGTATGCCTTCGATGATTCCTCTTTGTAGACGGTCCAGGCTCAGCGAGAGATCCCCCAGATCCTGGTCGCTGAAGTGACCCGATTTGACCGCCTCATTTCGCACAATCTCGATCAGTACGAGATCGATGAACGGCTCTTCGGCAAGCTCCTGAAAGATCCCGCTCAACTGGGCGATGCTGACCCGCTCATTCTGGAAGTCGGCGATGAGCCCGTCCAGGCTCGCCGTGAGGCGAGTCTTCTGATCGTCCGGAAGAGAACATTGCTGCACAAGGGCCTTCAGCGGCTTGGATATCATCCATGCCAGCAAGCTGCGGCCATTCATGATTGCCAGCGTCACCAAGCCCGCGCAAACCAGCACCATCACAAAGAAAATAATCAGCAGGACCTTGAGTGCTCCGGCGCGACGCAGGCTTCCAGGGCATGAACGCATGATTGCCGACCCCATGCTCGTCGGGATGCTTGTCAGTCAGTGTATCGCGGTTGCGAAATGGCGACAACGGGCGCCGGAAGAAACAAGCCACAGGGGGCCCCTGACAGAAGCGGCGACACTCCTCGCGGCTGACCCGGTTGTCGCGAACGCAAGCCGAAAGCAGACCCCTTCAGCGGTCTTTCCCGAAGGGCAAATTGGTCGGTCGTTTTACGACTGGTTCACGGTCGGCCGATTCCTCCTTCACGGTGTTACCCCATCAAGCCCGTTTTGGCAGGCAAACCCGCTGAACGGGGTTGATCGCCCAACTTGGACCGGTCGGCATGCCCGCCCAGACTGTCACGCACCCGGCCACAGCAAATCGTGAATTCGACCGAGGCTTTCACCTTTTTCATGGTTCTTCTTGGCCGCAACCGCGAGGCAGCACCCCTTCACAATATGGCTGCTCGATGATCCGGCTCCTTGCGCGTGGGCTTCCGAAAAAGCCCCCTCAAAAGACCGTGGCGATTGCCCCCGTGTCTGTCACGACCACGCGCCCTGCCGGGCTGGATATCGGGCTTTCCTGTGCGATTCGCCCGATGATGCAGGGCATTCGCCCACGCGCGTCCTGCAATCCATTTGCCCGATAACCCGGCGGTCGGCCAACCGCCGGCCAACCTTGCCGCGCCACGTTTTTCCGGACCGGGTCGACAGTCTTTCCCTTCCTTGCCCCTGGCTGAAATGAATCGTAAATACTTAGGTACGAGCTATTTCGCCGCATGGGAAAGGACGAACCATGAGGCTCGGTGGAGCAAGACAATATGCGGCAGGCTGCCGCCGATTCTTCGCGGAATCGGAGGCCGCGACTGTGACCGAGTACGCTGTGATGCTGGCGTTCCTTATTTCGGTGATGGTCGGAGGAATCACGCTGCTCGGGGCACAAGTCAACAACCTGTTCACGTCGGCCGTGAACGCTGGCTGGTAGGGATATCCGTATGTTGCCGAACAGCCGGTCTGCGGCCCGAAACGGTTAGTCTGCCATCCAAGCGCATGCAGGAATCGCGCGGGATCGGTATCTTGCCTGTGATCTCAGACGCAAGATGCCGGCCGGTTGCGACATTTCGCACGCGCATCCCATCAGCCTTCTCAATACGAGATGACAACGATAGTGCGCCCTCCGGATGTTCGCAGCATCACAATGCCCTTCTCGGCGTCGAAATCCTTTGTCGGCTTGTCGTTGACCGTCACCGATTTGAGCGGCTGGCCGACGCGGGCGTGCAGTCTTATTGTCCCAGGCGATCGCGACGGACCGGCGATCTCCACTCTTATCTGACGCGGCGTGTCCTGTGATGTAACCTTCATGTCGATCGGACCGTACCAGCTCGCAGCCCTTTCAACGACAATCTCCTTGCCCGGCGCCAGCCAGGCCTGTGGTACGCCCGCCAGCAGGTGCAGTCCGTCACCTTGTTCCAGAATCAGCAGATGCCGCAGCCACACAATAAAGGCCGACTCATCAGGCGACTTGAAAAACGGCCCCGTCCCCACGCCATACCTCTTGATGGGATGCTCGCAGAAAGTGCGGACGTCCTCATATACGTTGGCCGCCAGACTGTTGAAAAACGCCCGGATGGCATGCTTGCTCTCGCCGCGGCGCAGATAAATCAGCGGGTTAGGCAGCAGATTCGACTGCAGCGTGATGCCGCCCCAACTGAACCACTGCTGCTCATAGTCGGTAACCGCACGCCCTCGCGCCGCACCGATGAACACGTTATCCTCGGTGTCGCGTAGAATCCATTCGGCCTCGCGAGAATCGTCCGGATACACGAAGCAGTCCATCAGGTGCACCGGTCCGTAGAGCGCATCGCGAATCCAGCCAAGGTCACGTCCCCGCAATCGGCTCCGCGTCGGTTGGTGCGGGATATACGTGCCGTCGCGCAAACGCACAACCGGAGCCCGAAGCATCGACTCGCGACAACTGTCACGAAGACAACGGCCGAAGTCCTCCGCGTCTTTCGCGATCCTCTCGGCTTCCGGGTGTTTGATCTCGGCCAGCGACTCGGCGGTAAGCTTCATCCCGCGATAAGCGTATGCGTTCACCGCGAACCACCACAACCACTCAGGTGGGTCCTCCAGATGCCCCGGCGGCAACAGCCCCTTGCCCCACAGATCATCGTCACGTCCGAGCGTGTTCGCCTCGGGGCCCGTCTTACGCTGACGCGTTACGAAATCACACGCCTGCACCATCGCATTCGCCACTTTGCCTAACCATTCCTGATCGCGAGTGTAGCGATAGTGCTCGTTCAGCATCCAGAGAACGAACCCGTGGTCGAGGTTGTAGTTGAAATGCTGGTAGTCCCCGTCCTTGGTCGGCATGCCGTGCAGCACGCCCTTTCGATCGGTGAATCGACCGTGCAGACCGCGGCTCGACTGCCCCTCGATGGCGAAATCGAGAAACCGCCGGGCCTCGTCGTGCAACCCCCGGATCTCCAGCGCTCGGATCTGGTGGCAGGATTCGTTCAGGCAGACGTTGTACGAAAACGTCGCGGCCGGCGCCAGCATCAGCCCGTTGTGCACGTCCCGGTCCGCCGTGATCAGTATGTGGCTCAACTGCGCCTTGTAGAAATCATTGAGGAGCTGGTTGGGCACCTCGACCTTCGCCGCGTTCGAGATGATGCGACGCCAGCGAACGACCTCGTGCTCGAGCATCCTGTCAAATCCCAGCCCGGCCAGTTGCTGCAACTCAGCGTCCGTGTCAATCGTCACGAAGGGAATGGCCAACACGACCGCTTCCGACGCACCCGCCGCCAGCTTCCGCCGATAGGTCAGCACCGCGTCGGGCATTTGTTCCGACTCAGGGCCGATCTTCAGACTGCCGTCGGGGGCATTGACTCTGAACCGGATCCGAGGATTCTCGTAGTTGCGCAGCTTGCCGTCTTCGTACCGGCCCTTGGCCAAGATGTTTCCGTTCTCCAAGACCATCGCCTCGTGAGGTTCGTTCCACAACTTCACGACGGCCTCAGCATCGCTCTGCCCGCTATTGGTCATCTCCAACCGCGACATGAGCACAACCGTCTCATCGCCTTGGACGTTGCCGTGCTTCTCGTCGAGGAAACCCGCAACGGACGTCTGCCTGTAATCGATGCCGTTGGCCTGCCAGCTATTGACCACGATCGGCAAATAGCCGTCCAGAAGCTGCTGCTTGACGTTGCCCTCGGTTTCATGATCGAAGGCCGGCTCACCGGAAATGAGACGGATCAACCAGCGGTTCGCCGGCCACTGCATGCGCTCGGCGTCGACGCCGCCGGATTTCAACGCGCTGCTGTCCAGCAGAAAACTGCCGTCGTAGCGGACGGCGATTTCCTGACGGGCTTCGGGCGGACCCAGCGGAAGGTACAACGGTCCACCCTCATGCTTGACCTTGCTCAAGACCGGGATTTCCCTGCGGGCCCGCTCCCAGGTCTGCTCGGGCTCGGCCGCCACGCGATCGAACACGGCCATGCCTCCCTTCAAGCCTGCCTCCACATCCGCCTGGCTGCCCCGGTGCGAGACGACAACGCCCAGCGACGGGATGCGGATGACGCCGTACTTCACCGCCTCGGCCGGCAGGAACGAGAACCCCTCCATCGAATCGCGCGAACTCCGAACCGTCACGATGGTGCGAGTCTTGCTCTCAACGTCCCCCTCGAAAAAACGGAGCGTCATGTTGGCCGGCGACGTCGCTAGGCGAGCCGTCGTCATGGTCGTCTTCTTATCCTCGGCCAGGACGTAGCCGTTGACCACGCTGACGGCCAAAGGCGCATCCAACCTGCTGGTGCCGTCCATCTCAATATCAAACGTAGCCTCGACCGTCTTGTTGGGACCGTATGCCCGCAGATACCGCACCGGCGGCAGCTCGTTCTTGCCGCAAAGAAACCTCAAACGGTATGTCCGGCGATAACGCATGTCAGGAGCTTTCTCGCCGGCTTGCTCCTCGTTATACGGAACGAACGCAAACGAGACGTCCCGATCCCCCGCCCACCAGTCGGCCTTTGCCGTGACCCACTTGCCGTGAAACGGATCATCAAGCGGAGCCCAGCCGCCGGCGGCGTCACTGGGCCAGTGATGCTGCCAGTACTGCACCGCAATGGCCTCTCGATTAGCCACGGCGTGCCGGAATTCGATGCACGTCTCGGCAATATCGCGGGGTTCATCCCACTCCAGGCCGATCATGTACTGGCCGTCCTCGCCTTTCCATGCCGTCCAGCCGTCAATACCGCGGTCGAGTTCGCGAACCTCGAGCGTCTCCGGCTTGTCGCCCGTGTATTCAACCGCCCTCGCAAACTCTCCAAGATCAATGCGCTTATCAACCACCGCAGTTCCCGCCATCATCGTGAGCACAAGCATCGCGTTCATCGGCCACCTGCTATTCCCGACAACTCCTCGTTACGGATTCCCTGACCTTGGACTGCCGGCCGCCCGGTCCCTGTGCAGCCCCACCTCACATCCGGCACCGGTCGTCCCCTGCGTTCAACTCGGATCATCCGCGCCGCCCCACGCGCGGTCAAGCCCCTCAGTCCCGGACGGAAAGTGCCGTTCTCGTCAAGACTTGCGGCTCTTCCCCCGCCTCCTGTTGCCCGGTCACGGGCCTGTACTCGGGTAGGTGGAAGGGGTATAATCTCGTCATCCTGCCAACACCTGGGAACCGGGGCAGTACCGGGGCATGCCGTTTGTTTCCGGTCAGCGAGATCCAGGAATTGCACATGGACGCGATGTCCGCATCGACATCGTTCGCAGCTTGGCGGGAGGTCGCTATTGACACGACTCCGAAAACAGGGCGTGTCGGGAGTTTCAAGAAGTGTTGATTGCAGAAAGTCTGTCACCCGAAAGCGTAGTCCTCTGCGAGACTGCCGGCAGCACCATCGAGGTGGTCAAGAAACTGGCGGCCAAGCTGGCCGGACAGCTTGGCCAGGATCGCCAGACAATTGAGGAGGCGGTGATCGCACGCGAACGGGCCCGAACCACCGCGTTCACCAACGGCGCCGCCATCCCTCACTGCCGCTTGGCCGAGCTTCACCGATTCGGCATCGCCATGATGATTCTCAAAAAACCCGTCCGCTGGGATAACCAGGGGCACGCGGTCGATATCGTTATGATGATTGCCGGTCCGTCGCAACACATCCCGGAGCAACTCCGCATCCTGGCCAACAGCGGGCAGGTGCTGGACAGCCCGGCCGTTCGAACAAAGCTCAAGCGGGCCCCTGATGCCAAGGCCGTCTGCGAGTTGATGGCCGCAGCCGAAAAGGCCGTCGAAGCTCGCCGCGCCAGAGACGGCGTGCTCCGCGAACTCCGCCGCGATCAGGCCGATAGCGCCGACTACCTCGCCGAAGTGGCCGATACATTCCAGTGGTAACTCGTCGGCTCTCCGGCCTTCGTGTCGGTATCTCGAATCGATCCGTCCGCAAAGTGAAGACGGGTGTGTCGGTGCTACTCCTCGCCAAACGCGAACGCCGAGGGACAGTGTTTGTTGAGATTGCAGCCGACGCAGTTGGGCTTTCTCGCTGAACAGACACGGCGACCGTGTTGGATCAGGGCGTGGCCGACGTAGGTCCACTCCTCGCGGGGAATGATCTGCATGAGGTCCTGCTCGATCTTGACCGCATCCTTCTCGTCCTTGCTGGTCCAGGTCAGGCCAAGCCGGTGAGCCAGCCGCCCCACATGGGTGTCCACCACCACCCCTTCGTTCTTGTGAAACCACGTGCCCAGAAGCACGTTGGCTGTCTTGCGGGCTACCCCGGGAAGCTGCGTCAATTCGTCCATCGTCTGCGGCACCTCACCCCCGAAACGCTCCACGATCATCCTGCAGGCGTTGATGATGCTCTTGGTCTTCTGGCGAAAAAATCCTGTGCGATGAACGATCCGCTCGACGTCCGCCGGGTCCGCCGATGCCAGGGCTGCCGCGTTGGGATACGCGGCGAACAGCACCGGCGTCACCTTGTTGACCATCTCATCGGTTGATTGAGCCGACAGAATCGTTGCCACCAGCAGCTCCAAGGCGCTGCCGTGCTTGAGCGCGCAGTCGGCATCCGGATAGGCCGCCTTCAACCCCGCCAGAATCCTCATCATCCGCTTGCGTCGAGTTGAGAGACTTTCGGCAGTCGGGCCACGCCCCGACTTGGCGGACCTTTTCGTGGACGCTTGCTTTCTTCCCCTTCTCCCCTTCTTGCCCTTTGCTTCTGCGCTCATGACTGTCACCCGAAATCGACCACTCGCCCGCATGCGTCGACGCGCCCAACCCGCCGCTCGATAACCGTCTGCCAGGCGAACCCGGTCGGAGCGTCAACTATCCCGATACCTTCCGCCCGCCAGACGCACGCTTTCCGCCTCTCCACAACAAACACGACCATGCGCGGCCTCGCGGCTCTCTGCTCGGATAGCATAATCACCCCCGGCGTCCGCCTCCACCAGCGACCGCGCGTCCCAACACGGCAACAGGGGTGCGCGCAAGAGCCGACAGCAACGGGGCCGCGACGGTCTCATCGAGGATGCCGCCGGCTGTTTGTCAGCCGGTCTTTTGTCAGAGAGGTCGGCAGACGGCGGAAACCGGTCTGCCTCGGTCATTCTGCCCGTGGCAAGGTGACGGTGAACGTCGTTCCGACGTTGACTTCGCTGGTCACCGAGATGGTGCCGCCCAGGTCTTCAATGATGTTGCGGGAGATGGCCAGGCCCAGGCCCAGCCCGCGGCGGTCCGGTTTGTCGGCTTCCTGCTTGGTCGAGAAGAAAGGCTCAAAAACGCGACCAAGATTCTCCGGAGAGATGCCGCAGCCGGTGTCCCGGACGTTGATCTCCACACGGTTTTCGTCGATCGGCACGGCGTCGATAGTCAATCGCCCCCGCCGCCCAAGCATCGCTTGCCGAGCATTGACCACGAGGTTGAACATCACCTGCAGCAACTGGTTTTCATCTGCCCGCACGCACAAGCCGGAATCGATCTGGATGTTCAGGCTGATGTTGTCCTTGCCAAGGTCGCGGCACAGGCAGCCCACGGCGTTATCGGCCAACTGCCGGACATTGACCGACCGGATACTCCCCGACGGCTGGCGGGCCAGGCCGATCACCCGGTCGGCCATCTGCCGCATGGCATTGGTCCGATCAAGGGTCTTGGCCAAGGCCGTTTTCATCAGTTCCACGTCACCCGTGTCCAGAGCCTGCTGGGCGTAGGCTACCACCGGCGTGAACAGATTGTTGAACTCGTGGGCGATCATCGCCGCCGTGGTGCCCAGGCTGGCCAGCTTCTGGGTCTGGCGGAGTTGGGCCTGCATGACCTCGAATTGCCGGGCCAACTCGTCGACCTGGGCTTGTAACGCATAGGCATCCTTGGCTAAAGTGCTGACTTCGGACGCAGGACGCGGAGCCGCGGCCGGTGTTGCGGGCCGTGGAGGCGGTTTCACCCCCTCCCTGGCCGGCGGAGTACGAACAGGGATTTTCTGAGGCTGTAAAGCCATGCGTTCCTCGCCCTCACGCACGAGGGTTAAGTATGTTATCGGCAAGCCTTTCCAATTGACTTGAAGGTGTCGGATGGATCTGGCAAGTCGCCTCGAGTCGTTGCTTACCCTGGCGGAAGAAATTGGGGTGGATGTCCGCGCCGAGCCGATGGGCGGCGACGGCGGAGGTCTGTGTCGCCTCAAGGGCAGGACGATCCTCTTCGTTGACACCACCGCCGACGTCGCAACCCGCTATGACCGAACCGTCGCCGCTATGGCCGCAATGCCAGAACTTGCCGACCGCTACCTGGTGCCGGAAGTCCGACAGGATATCGAGCACTACTTGGCTCACCGGTAACGCCGGAATCCGACGGCGTCTTTGAGGCGCTCAAGCATGTCAAAGATAATCGGACAGGTTCCGGCTCGCTCAATGATGCCGATCGTGCGGGTGGCGATGTCGCCGCCGATATAGGGGTAGCCGCGGCAGCCCTCCGGCCGGCTGTCGTACACCGAACAAAGGTTGCCGTTCAGAAAAGGGCACGGCCGGGCGTCGATGTGGTCGCCTTCGGCCTCGTCATGAGAGATGTATTTCGCCCGTACCTCGTCGGGCGAGAGACCCAGTCGCCCGGCCAGCCTCTCAATCTCCTCTTCGCTGACCGGTATCGCATTGTCGCGGCAGCAGGCTCCGCATTCTCGGCAGTCGATCCGCGATTCGGCCTCAAGTCCATACTGCTCGGCGATGCGGTTGACCTCCCGCTGGCGACGCCGGCTGAGCATCTTCAGGAAACTGCGGAACCGCCAGTTCTCATCCCGCCGTTTTTCGGCAAGCCGTGCAACTTGTTGCGGGTCTTTTTCCATTCGCGGTCGCCCTATCATCTTGCCGGGGCAGTCGCTGCCGGACCGATTTGCTCGCGAAGAATGTCCAGCGCCGTCTGAAGCTGACGATCGATCATCACGGTGATCTTCGCCGGTGCCGTGGCGGTCGACGTTGCAGAGGGCCTTGATGCCGGGGCCGAAGCGGTGGCCGGTGCCGTCGCCGTCGCCGGAAGACTCGGACGCCTCGTCGAATAGACCCGCACGCGAGACTCGATCATCGCTGCTCTCTCGCCCGGCGTCAGCTCGACGACCTTGTCCGGCATGATCCCCTTGTCATGAATCCGCTCGCCGCTTGGCAAATACCAGTAGCCAGTGGTCAGCTTCACGATACCGTGGCCGTTCTCGACCTCGAACAGGGTCTGAACGCTCCCCTTGCCGAAGGTCTTCTCGCCCACGACAACCGCCCGCTTGTGGTCCTTGAGAGCACCGGCGAGTATCTCCGAAGCGCTGGCCGACCCCCCGTTGACCAGCAGGGCCACTTTCAAATACGACGGATAAGTGTCCTGGCGAGAGGCCTCCCGTCGCTGCTCTGGCGTGTTGCGGCCGCGGGTGCTGACGATGATTCCTTCGTCGAGAAACCGGTCGGCGACCGGCACCACGACGTCCAGCAGCCCGCCGGGGTTGTCCCGGACGTCGATCACCAGACCCTGTATCTCATCGTAGACCAGCAGCTTCCGGACGACGACGTCAAGCTGCTTGGCCGTGTTCAACTCGAAGTTGAGAATGCGGACATAGCCGATACGGTACTCGGGATCGATCAGGTAATCCCATTCCCAGTCCTCGGTGTGGGCCCAACCGCGGACCGTCGGCACGGTGATCAGCTTTCGCTCGATCGTCTTCTCGAACTGCTGCCCCGTCGACGGCCGGAACAGCGTAAGCCGAACCGACGTGTTGGGCTCCCCCTTGATCAGTTCGACCGCCTTCTCGGCCGAAATGTCCACCGTTCTCGTGTCGTCGATCATGATGATCCGGTCGTCGGCTCGCAGGTCCGCCAGAAACGCGGGGCTGCCCTCGATCGGACTGACAATCACCAGCTCGCCGGTGTGAAGCTGATCGATCTCCACGCCGATCCCGTAAAACTGCCCTTCAATCCGCTTGCTGAACTGCTCGTACTCGGCGGAGTCAAAATAGCGGCTGTAGGGATCGAGCCGCTGCATCATCCCGTCGATCGCCCCCCTCAGCAGGGTCTTCTTGTCCACTTCCTCAACGTAATTCCTGTGGATCTGAAGGCTGACGTCGGTCAGCGGGCCGAACTGGTCGTAGAGTGCGTCCCGGCGGATCAGGGCCTCGGGCACTTTCCACAGCAGAACGGCGAGAACAGCACCGACCGCGATCCAGACGAGGTTGCGTTTGGGCATCTTGTTTGCAGGCTCCCTTGCACCGAACTGGTCGGAATTGTCGTCCCGGAGACAGCAGGTGTCAACGCTCGCGGCAGATCGCAGGCCGGTGCGCCGCTCAGTGCCCGCGCGACGCAACAACCGGTTTGCCAGAGGTTTCCGACCTGACTAAGCTCTTGTCATGAGCAAAGCCGAGACCATGCGGTCGCAAGCCAGACGCGAGTTTGACACCTGGGCCGGCAGCTACGATCGTTCGCTGCTGAACCGGTTCATGTTCAGGCCGTCCTATCTGGCTTTTCTCGAAGAACTCTACCTCTGGCGAAAAGACACCCCCGAGCCGTTCCATCTGCTGGACGTCGGCTGCGGGACGGGAACCTTTGCCGGAATGCTGGCCGCAACCGCACTGCCGGCCCGGATCGTGGGACTGGACTACTCTGCGGCCATGTGCCAGGTGGCCGCCGACAAGGCCCGACCAACCGGCCTGCAGGATCGGATCCGGTTCGTCACCGCTGACAGCGAGCATCTGCCTTTCGCGGACGGTTCCTTCGACGTCGTCACCTGCGGCAACTCCTTTCACCACTATCCGCACCAGCAGAATGTCGTCACCGAAGTCCGACGCATCCTGCGACCGGGCGGCAGGTTCATGCTTATCGACGGATTCCGCGACAACATCGTCGGCTGGGTCACCTACGACGTGATCATCGCCGCGGTCGAAAAACACGTCCACCACGCGCCCTGGTCGGTGATCGACGCCTACTTCAAAACCGCAGGCTTCCGCGAAATCCGCCGCCGCAAACTCAACTACTGGTTCCCACTGCTGCTGACCGTGGGCATGGCGTAGGAAAGGTTCCCGCGGGCCCGTGACCGTTTAGTCTCTTCCGTCGCGACTGGTGCGCGTTTTGCGCGCATGTCTCCCGATCGCCGGGTGCCATGCCCACGGCTTTGCGTGGGCATGCGCCTTTCAATCCTTACGGCCGGACATCTGTGCGGCTCGCGCGCATATTGCCGGTTTACGCCCGCTTGGCCTGCGGCCCGCAAAAAGGCGGTCCGCCTCCGGACAAGTTGCATCACGCTCTTGACGCTCGACGCCCAGCATCGACGCTTGCCGGTCCCCGGCCAACTGCACACGGTCCTGCAACCGCAGCTTGCAGACCTTCAGTTCAGCCTCGATTCGTAGATTCCCGCTCTGCAAGCCCATGCTTGCGGCCCGTCACGGGCAAGGGCAGTCACTGTTGCAGTTGGTCGGCGTGTTGCCGTAAACAGTCACGCCGCTCAGCGTTGGTGCTCCGTGGCAAGCTATGCCGCCGCCGCCCGTCGAGGTCGTGTCGGTGAGGGCGTTATAGGCCACGGTGCAGTTGGAGATCGAGCACTCGATGCCCGTCCAGATGCCGCCGCCCGCTGTGGCTGCGGTATTGTGACTGACGGTGCAGTCCTGGGCCGTACTCTTGAACAAACTGAGTCCGCCCGCCCATTGCGAGGCCTGATTTCGGGTGATCGTCGAAGCCAGGATGGTCCCTTCCGATATGCCGGCTCCGCCGCCCTGCTGCGAGGAGTTGTGCTCGACCCGGCAGAGGCTCACGAGGGGACCGCGTTCAGCATAAATGCCGCCGCCTCGATAGGATGCCTCATTGTCCTCGAAGATCGAGCTGAAAATGTGCACCTCCAAGTCACTCCCCATGCCGCCGCCGTTCTTGGCGGTGTTGAAAGCGGCGTAAACCTCGAAGATGACCGGCGGGACGGCCGTGTCTGAAAAGCTGCCCTGGGCGTAGATGCCGCCGCCATTGCCGTCAATGGCCTCGTTGTCAATCAGTTGGCAGTTGGAGACGTTCGTTTGTTCCAGATAGATGCCCCCGCCTTCGCTGTAAGAGGGATTCCCGGCGGCGCCGGCCTGGTTCTGGTAAAGGAAGCAGGAAGAAATCTGGCTGTGATCGGCGCAGATGCCGCCCCCGCGCCAGCCGGCGCTGTTGCCGGTCAGCTCTGTCTGGGAAACTTCCGTGCCGTCGCACCAGATGCCCCCGCCGTTTTCGCCGGCGGAGTTCCCGCTGACTGCGCAGCCGACGATGAAGAGAGTCTTGCCGGCCGAAACGCAGTCGGCGTAAATGGCCCCGCCGTCCTCGCCGGCCTGATTGTTGTCCAGCGTGCAATACTGAATAGACACGCCATTGCCGGCCTTGACGCCGCCACCGCTCCACTCGGCGACATTATTGATGAAAGAGCATTCACTGAACGAGGAATACTCGTCTGCAGAAACGCCGCCGCCGTATTGGGCACTGTTGCCGTCAAACACGCAACCACTGACAACGCCCTCCTTGCCGAACGAACCACCCCCGCCCCGCCAGGCCCGGTTCTGCGCAAAAGTGCAACCGGTGATCCGACACTTCTGCCCCGCGACGATACCCCCTCCCGAAGAATCCGCCATGTTGCCGGTGAATGTGCAGCCCGCCACGACCGGCACGTGCTCCTCGTCGTTGGGGGTGTTCGACAGACTGAGGGCCCCGCCCGAGGAGGTCGCCTGATTGGACTCGAATCGGCAATTCTCGAACGAGACGATGGCCCCGGTGCCCGAGACGTAAACGGCACCGCCGTAGCTGGCGTTGCACGAGCTGAAGGTACAGTTCTTGAACGAGGCGGTGGTGTCTCCGGTCAGACGGAGGGCGCCTCCCAGATCCCCCAGGCCGCGGGAGATTTGCAGGTTCTGAAAGGTGATGTGTATGTCGTCCAGCCAACCGAGCTGAGCGACGCCTTCGAGGTCGATGATGCTTGCAGACGGCCCGGCGCCCTGAATCACGATGTGGTCCCTGGGAATACTGATGTCATGGAAACCGGTGCCGGCGTGGGTGCCGGCCTCGATGTGGATGATGTCGTTGTAAGTGGCCGCATTGAGGGCATCCTGCAGCGTGGGGTAATGACTCGGTACGTACAGCGTGCGCGGCGGATTGGACGCGAAAACGGCGCGAACGGTCCTGCTGGAGGTCATGCTGATCACGCCGGTCGGGCCGTTGCCGCTGAGGGCCCCTTCCCAATGATGGAACTCGAACCCACTGTTCGGTTTCGGGGCTACGAGAACGTTGACACCGTACTGGTACACGCCGCCGCCCGGGAAGAGCATGATCTCACCGGCCTCCGGAGGAAACACCTCGGTCGTCAGCGCGTAGCTGGGTGCGCCCGATCCGGTGCCGGCGCCGGTCCAGGTGTCGCCGTAGCCTTCCGGCACGATGCCGGCCACAAACAGCTTGGAGGCGTTGACCGGCTGGTTGTGCAATTGGCTCGCGTGCACGGTTTCACCGCTGCCGCTGAGCAGATTGTAAATGGTCCAACCCGCCACTTCGTAACCCGCGTTCGGCCGAGCCGTGGCCGTGAGCGATTTCGTGAAGTCGTAAAGGTCCCAGACCAGGTCGCCGGGCGAAAGACTGGCGCTGCCCAGTTCAGCGGGATCGACGGCCGTAAGCATGCGTGCCAGCAATACCTGCCGTGTGCTGAACAGGTTGTGCGAATATTTGTAGCTCGGCAGGCCGTCGATGATCTTGAAGGTGAGATTGAAGTCGCATTCACTGCCGCGGGCCAGTTCGGCGCCGAGTACGTCATACCGGTAAGCTCCGGCCAGTTCGACATACTCCTTCCACGATAACGACGGGCCGACACAGCCGTAGAACGTCATGCCGAACTCCGGCTGTACGTAAACCTGGGCGGTGATCGGCGAGATGCCCCATTCCGGTGTGTGTGGCGTGAAAGCCGTGGATTTCTCGTTGATCAGGTCCCAGCCTTCGCCCTTGTTGTATTCGGCGCCGAGCGTGGCATCGGCGTCGAAGTCCAGTCCGGCCGTGATCGCGCCCATGTCGCCGAACTTCACCTGAGCGCCGACTTTGACCTCCAGGAACACCTGGTAGACCACCGGCACACCGGCGATCACCATCACGCCGACCGGATCGGGCCATTTCACTTTGCCGATGGTCTGCTCCTTCTTCAAGAGCTCCGAGATCTTGTAAGCTTCTATCGAGACGTCCATGCTGAGGTGGAAGCCGGTGCCTGCCGTGCATCGCAGATGCTTGAGACTGTTGTCCTCGATGCTGGCGGTGAAGCTGAAGTCGGGATCGACGTTGATCGTCAACTGGTCGAGAGTGACCTTGCCCCAGTCCTCCAGTTCGATGGAGTGGCTGTTGGTCGTAAAAGCGGCCGAGCGATCGCCGGTACGAAGAAAACGAACGTGTTTCATGTCCCCGGAACCGACGCCCGAGAAACCTTGAAGCACCGCGGTGTTCGGATCGAAGGGAACGCTGATTTCGAGACTGCCTTTGCGGATCAGATCGGCGAGCGAGGCCTGTTCGGTTTCAACGATCACCTGGCCGTCGCCGACTGTTGGCACCGACTTGACGCGAAGCAACCGTCCCTCCCCGCGGGCGGAGACGAGCAACGCCCCTGGCGCGATTCCGGTGGGAATGCCTTGGCCGGTCAGTGTGGTATGCCCTTCGTCGTCCGTGGTGACTTCAACGGTGTCCGGCAGTACCCGCACGTTCTCATTGATCTCCGTATCCGTCGCGCCGCCTCCCCCGCCTCCGTTACCGGTGGCGACGAAAACGGCTTCAATCACCAGGTTGTCGTCCACGGTAACCTGCGCGGGGTTCGCCGTGCTGGAGATGCTTCCCTGCCAGCGGTCAAACTCGTAGCCGGCCGATGCTTGGGCTGTGAGAGTGACGACCTGTCCCGCCGTGTAAGGCCCTTCAGCAGGATCAATCGTGACGGTGCCTCCTTCGGCGGGGTTCACCGTAACCGTGATCGTGTAGGTGCCGTCCGATGGATTGCCATCACCCGGACGGCAACCGGTCAGGCAAAGAAACGTGGTGACGGTCAACGTCACCGCCGCTGTGAACGAAATAAGACTGCCGAAGCGAAAGGACTGCTTTCCGATCAACCCTTTGAAACACATAACTGAGCTTTTGCAAAGTAGCATTTCGTTGGTGATTTATGGGCATTTTGACGATGACCATTGACGGCAGGACGCCTTTTCGGGTCATGGAGGATACCGCCATGCCGGCCATCGTCGACTTCCCTACGATCGTCAAGGAGGCTCTGAACGAGTTCGGTCATCTGTTCGCCAACGAGCCTGAACGGATTCATTTCGCCGAGTACCTGACCGGCCTGCTGGTGGCCGACCGCAAGAACGTTTCGGCCATCAACCGCCAGTTCGTGGTCACCACCGATCAGTCCTGTCTGAACCGGTGGCTGACCGAGGTGGACTGGGACGTCCACCGGCTGAATCAGCAGCGGCTCAAATGGCTTCAGAAAGACCCCTCCACCCGTTACAGCCCGCAAGGGGTCATTGCCCTGGATAACGTTCTGGTCGACCATGACGGCAAACTGATCGAGGACGTCGGGTACTTCTGGGACCACGCGGAGGACCGGTACAAGATCGCCCACGATTACCTCATCGCCAATTATGTGTGCACCAGCGGCAAGCATTACCCCCTCGAGTTCCGTCGCTTCGTCAAGCGGGAACAGTGTGAGAAGCAGGGCCTCCCGTTCCGCGACCACAACGTGTTCTTCCGGGAACTGGTGGACGAGGTCATCCGGCACGGTATTCCGGGCGATTTCACGTTCGACAACTGGTTCACGCATGCCGCCAACCTGAACCATATTCACCGCCGACGCCGGGGCTACGTGGGCGACCTCAAGTTCAACCGCAAGGTCGTTTTCCGAGGACAAACGATCAAGGCCGAAGCGGTGGCGGCCCTCATCGGTCCGGAGGATCGCAAGCCGGTGGATATCGGTGACCACCGGCAGTGGTATTTCACCAAGAGCATCCGTATCCCCCAGGTCGATCATCCGGTTCGGATCGTGATCTTGTGGGAAAGGCGGAACGGCGCCCACCCCCGCAAAATCCTGGTCAGCAACCGAACCTATTGGGAGGTCAGCCGTATTCTCCGCGTTTACCGGTGCCGCTGGCGAGGCACCGAGTGCTTCCATCGGGACGGCAAGCAGCATCTGGGCATGGGCGACTGTCAGCTCAGGAAGGGCCAGGGGCAGACCCGCCATTGGTACATGGTCTTCCTGGCGCACAGCGTTCTGATGCGTCAGCTGCGGCAGGGCCGTGCGCGGGACTGGGCACTCGAACGCCTGACGACCATCGGGCAAGCCTGCACCGCGGTGCTGCGACAAACGCTGAGCCAGACGATTTCCTGGGTCATCGAACGCGTGGAGGAGGGCTGGGAATGTAATAGAATCAAGGCTCATTTGGCGTTAGCCTGACTTTGCAAAAGTCCAGACATAACCAACAACTCCTCGATGCTTTGCTCTTGACGATCGTCCCAGGGAATAGGTTGGCGACGTGACGCCATTATATCGCGCCGAATCGCCGGTGTCAGTCTCTTCCTGGCCGGTGTCCGTTTTGCGCGAAGGTTTTCGGGTCACGGGGCGCTTGGCCTGCGGCCCGCAAGAAGGCGATCCGCTTCAGTTGTCTTCTCTCTTTGCTCAGCCACCGGTTTGGCATCGGTCCCGTCAATCGAAGGACCCCATGGCCCGATAAGTCACACGTAAAAAGTTTCAAACACAAAACCGCCTGCCAACAGCCCGGACGACGCCAATCCCCTGAAACCTGCCGCTTCAATGATGGCAGACTGGCTCGAAAAGGCATTGCTCGCGCGGTATCGTGCGGTGCGAACGACTCACGCTTGCCCTTCGGATCTCAATGAGGACTCGCAGATGAAATGCAGGACTCTGACGCTCTTGGCTTGGGGATGCCTGGCAGTGGCGGCCGCGCATGCAAGAACCGCCAAACAGTGGGAGCCGGTCGAATGGTGGTTCGAGAACCCTGTGCGGGACGGGAATGCCTTCCACCTGACGGCCAGGGCCACATTCCGACACAACGAGAGTCTCGAGCGAATCGAAACGGAGCTCTTTTACGCCGGGGCCGAACGTGGGTCCTCCGTTTCACCGGCACTCGCCCGGGTGTCTGGCAATACACGACGGCGAGCAAAGACCCCGACCTCAACGACCGCAAAGGCGAGCTGACCGTCGAGCCCAACCCCGGCTTGGCCGGCTTCACAGTCGCCTTCGGCAACAAGTGGGGTCGCCTGGGTCTGGACGAAGCCTTCGTTCCCCAATTCGTGAGCTACTGTGGGCCGGCGGATTACTTCAACAGGCCGGACAAGATCGACGCCGACATCAGGACCTGGTTCGAGGATCATGGGTTCAACGGTTTTCACACGTTTGTGGGCATGGCCTGGTTCGACATCAACAAAGGACAAGGCAACTACCGCGACATTCCCTCGGATGACCCCAATCCCGACCCGCGCACCTTTGAAGCCCTGGAACTGCTGATCAGCAAGGCCCATAAGAACGGCGGAGTGGTACACATCTGGATGTGGGGCGATGAGCAGCGCAAGATCACTCCGGTTCGCTGGGGAATGAACGGTTCGGTAGACCGCCGTCTTCAGCGATACATCTGCGCCCGTCTGGGCCCCTTGGTGGGCTGGTCGATGGGGTATGGATTCGACCTCCAGGAATGGGCCGGCCGGGAGCACCTGCGATTATGGCACAAGCACATGCACCAGCATCTTGGATGGCCACATCTTCTGGGCGGTCGCTCGCCGGACCTTGAGCAGATCTACGACGGCCTCGATTACTCTTCATACCAGCAGTGGCGGCCTACCTATGACACCTACGTGGAAGCCATGGAGAAACGCTCTCCCGGCAAGCCGTCCTTCATGGAGGACCGCTTCCGCGTTCGCGTCAACGTTTATCCGGAAAAGGACTACGATCTGGACATGACCCGCCGAGGCCTGTGGAATTCAACAATGGCCGGGGGCGTGGCCAACATCTGGGCCTACCTGGTCAACCCGCCCAGGGATGGAAGTTCGGCGGTCTATCCAAACAAGGAACAGATCCGCACCTACTCGCGCTTCTGGAAGAGCCGTTTTCATAAGCAGATGGTACGAAACAACGCCCGGACCGACGGCGTGTGTCTTGAGATAACTGACCGCTTCTGCGTGTTCTACAAGGAGGACGCCGACGCGATCCGCATGAACCTCGCCGGGTTGACCGAGCCTCTGGAGGCGGTGGCCCTGGACACCAAGGCCGTGTACCGCGAGATTCCCCTGACCGGACTGAAGGCGGCGCCTGACCAGGTTTTCATGGCCCCCCACAACTCAGACTGGGCTCTCGCGATCGGAAATCCCAACCCGTCCCCAAGGTAACAAGAGTTCTCATGGCCGAAGCCGGGTTCAGCGACCCCGCCGGCACTTCACAACGGGCGATGATGCTGTTTCTTCCAGCTCGCCGACTCCACGCCAAGCTCTTTTGCGAGAAACACTTATGTATCCGGACGCAAGTGCGACGGCACGGCATCAGAATGCCAGCGCCCCATGTTTTTCCTTGCACGCCGGCCCGACGCCCAGTACACTCATAAGCGTCGGTGAACTCCGGCTCCCGGGCTTACCGGTTGGGAGTGTCATTCGGCATCTCGATGAACGGCACTCCTCAGCAAAGGCCCTGGGGTCGCACATTTCGCCGCCGATGATCAAGCCGGTCGGCCAGCCTTTCGGTCAAGTCCAAGCCCCCGGCCCGAAAGGAGACGCCGATCGGGCTCGCAGGCTGTCCGCACAAAGAGGAGGGCGATCACCTGAACATGCCTCCTGGTATATAGTCGTAGGTAAACCAAGGTACTTCATCTCAACGAAAGCGAGGAGAAAGCGATGAAAATACGAGAACTGGCCACAGTTGTGGTCGCACTCGGCGTAATCACGTCCTTGGCCCCGAACGTCTGGGGGTACCTCAACAACGGCTTCGAAACCGACTACGTGTATGTCCTGCGGGATACCGGACAGGGCGGTCAGACGCGGATGTACAGAGAAAGCGACGGGGCCAATATGGGCAATCTGCTGCCGGACGGCTCCAATTGGACCACGCTGACGTTTGCTGGTTCAGGAACCAACGATGCCCGGCTGTTCGTGGCCAAGATGACCGGCGGCGACCCTGGAACGGACATCCAGATCGCAGAGGTCAACGCGCTCGGCCAGACGGTCAAATCGGTCAGTCTGAGCAGTATTCCGGGCGTGACGCTGGGGTCAGGCCTGCGGCTGGGCAACATCCGCTATAACCGCATGCACAACTCGCTGATTGTGGGCGCCAACCCGGATACCACTGTGATCGGCGTTAATGCCAAGGCCTGGGAGATTGACCTTGGGCTGAGCCAACTCCAGCACACGTATGTGGGCGCCACACTGCCAAACTCCGCAGGTGAGGAGCGCCCGGTCAACGTTGACTTCAACGAGAGGGACGGCTCGCTATACATGATCAGTCGGCATTTGGGACGCCCAACGGCCGACGGCTTGGGCAACCTGATCTCATTTAACACCATCGGGCGAGTGCTCGGCGGCACGACCAACGTTTACTCGACGCTGATCGATGGGGCCGAGTACGCCGTCGGAGATGCCGAGTACAGCCAGCCCAACAACGTAATGTTCCGGGGCACGAACAATCCCAGCGGCCGGCCAACCATTCTTATCCCTTCAAACCAGACCTCTGGCTGGGAACCTACCCTGGAGTTCTATCTCGACGAGATCGACAGCAACGGCAACTTGGTCAATCGCGGGCAACCTATCTGGGCGAAGCGCGGTTGGAACGGGCAGTTGGACGAGGTGAGCGGGACGGTCTGGTTCGGCGCTTTTCGCGGCGGCATCATGGGGCTCAATCCCGATGATACGACCTCCTACTGGGAGGGCAGTCGCTATTGGCTGGACGCGGATAGCCCCGCGCCCGAGCCGGCATCGTTGATCCTGTTGGGGCTGGGCCTGCTCGGTTTGCGGCGCAGGCGGTGAGCCATCGGTCCGTGTACGAGGAGATGTTCCTGGCACTGTCTCGGCCATTTCCAAAGGTGGCTGCGCAGCGAGTGCGCGAGCGTGAACTTCCATGAAAGGAGCGTCGAGCCATGAGACGCCGAAGCGAGTTGGCGATCATATTGAGCATGTCGGCCGTGATACTGGGACGAATCCAGGAGGCCGGCGCGGTACTGAACAACGGATTCGAAACAGACTATGTGTACGTCACGCGCGATATCGCCCAAGGCGGCCAACTCAGAGTGTATCGCGAGCTTGACGGCACGCAGGTTGCTGACCTGTTGCCGGACGGCACCAACTGGGAAACGCTCACCTTCGCCGGAACGGGTGGCGATGATGCTCGGTTGTTCGTTGCCAAGGTGGTCGACAATGACGTCCAGGTCGCCGAGATCGACTCCGCCGGCGGGACGGTTAATTCGGCCAACCTCAGCAACATCATCGGCGGAACGGTCGGGACGGCGCCTTACATGGGCAACATGCGCTACAGCTCGGTCAGCAACTCGTTGTTCATCGGCTTGAACCCCGCCCCAGCCTCAACCGGCCCCGCGGTGGCATACGAGATCGACTTGGGCCTGACCACCCGACTCCACACCTACGTGGGGCCCAATTGCCCGAGCGGTGATCCCCGGCAGGTCGGCATCGCGATCAACTCGCGCAACGGGACCCTCTACATGATCAGCCGCGGCCTGGGAGGCACGCTTCATCAGGGCGATCTGGTCGCGTTCAGTACCGCCGGGCGCCCCGTCGGGGGCACCACCTCTGCTTACACGACGCTGATCGACGGCCCAACGTATTACGCGGTCGATAACAGGTATCTCGATCCGAACAATGTCGTTTACCGCTGGCGGGAGGGAACCGGCAGCGATGACACCCTCATCATCTGCCCTAACCCGACCTCCTCCGCCCGGGCGGCTTTGGAGTTCTGGCTGGACACGACCGCTCACCCGTCCGGCAACCCGAACTACCTGGCCCTGCGCGGTACGCAGATCGCCATGCCGCGAGGCTGGAACGGACAACAGGACAACGTGACCGGAGCCATCTGGATAGCGGCCATCCGGGGCGGCTTCCATGTCATCCGCAGCGACGACTCGTCAGCTTCCTATGAGACGGGCCGCAACTGGACCGATGCCGCCAGCCCCTTCAGCCCGGCACCCCAGGCTCCGGTCATCGCGGAGGTCACGCCGGATCCGCGGATGATTCCCGCCGGCATTCCCTACGTCCAGCAATTGAGCCTTGTGGCAGGCACGCCTGCACCCACCTGGTCCATCCTTCAGGGACCTCCTGGGGCACAGGTGGATTCGACGGGCAAGGTCGCCGGCTGGACGCCGAGTGCGGGTGACATGGGCCGCACGTTCACGTTTGAGGTCCAAGCCACCAACTCCGCCGGATCCGACACCGAAACCTGGCAGGTCAAAGTCCTCCAGACCAACAACGGGTTTATCAACGACTACGTGTTCGTGGTACGAAGCCCCAACAACGGCGGGCAGCTCCGCATGTACAACAGGAGTGACGGGGTCCAGGTTGCGGATCTGCTGCCTGACGGCACGAACTGGATGACGGCCACGTTCTCCGGCAAGGGCCGCGGAGATGACGCCCGTCTCTTCGTGGCCAAGCTGGTTGGCTATCCCCCCGAGAACCCTCCGCCCGCGATGGGGAGCACCGGCACGGATATCGTTCTCGCCGAACTCGATTACTCCGGCGCGACGCTCAAGACTGCCAACCTCAGCACGATCATTGGCGGGTCGGTGGGACCGGCAGTGGCCGTGGGTAACCTCCGCTACAGCAGCGTCAGCAACACGCTGTTCTTGGGGCTCAACCCCAACGTCTACGCAAGCACCGCAGCCGTCGCCTACGAGATCGACCTGGGACTGACTGCCAGGATTCACACTTACGTTGGCCAAGCCGTGGGTGTTGATGCCGTCGATCCGGCCTTCAACGGCCGCGTGGCGGTGGCCGTCAATCAGCGCGACGGCACCTTGTACATGACCAGCCAGAACATGGGTGATGCCACGGGCGCCGGCTTGGGCGACGTGATCGCCTTCGACACGGCCGGCCGCGCTCTCGGCGGGATAACCTCCGCCTACACGGTGCTCATCGACGGACAGAGCCGCAACGCCGCCGATGCCAACTATGTCCAGCCCGGCAGTCCAATCTACCGTAAGCGCGCCGGGGGCGACGATACGCTGCTGATCCTGACCAACACCAGCCAGAACACGACCGTTCTGGAGTTCTACCTGAACACGACCTTGCACCCCAAAGACGCCGACGGCAACCTGGCTCAGCGGGTCGATAACCTGACCCCCCTGAGCGTTGGGCGCGGATGGCATGGCCAGCAGGAGCCCGGCAGCGGGGAGGTCTGGCTGGGTGCCTTCCATTACGGCTTCCACCTCATTGCGGCAGACGACGCGTGGGCCTCTTACCAGTACGCCAACCCGGGTCGGTCGTGGCTCGACGCCGCCGTGCCGCCATTCGTGCCCTGCAACGCGCCGCCCGCTGACATGGACGGCGACGGCGATGTCGATCAGGCGGACTTCGCCGTCTTTCAAGCATGTTTCACGGGAGTAGGGGCCCCCTACGGCGGTCTTTCCCAGACCTGCGCGTGCGTCGATCTGGGCGACGACAACAACGACCGTCTACCCGACCAGGACGGCGACATCGACGGGTTCGACCGCACTGCTTTCGAGAACTGTGCGAGCGGCCCGGGCATCCCGGCGAATCCGACATGTGGAGAATAGCCCTGAACAAGCCCTCGTTTGACTCAGCGCGGAGAGGTTGCCTGGCAGCACGCGGCCGGGCTCCAACCCGGATCTGCGCCGTTGTTGGCAGCGGCAGGCGGCTGGTCCTGACGCTGGCAATGTTGCTGCCCGGGCAATTAGCCTGCGCCGAGCAGGTCGGCCAATACGGTCTGTTCGAGGCGACGGTAACCAACAGCCGCAGCTACGCCAATCCCTTCACCGACACGGTGATGACCATCATGTTGACCTCGCCCTCCGGACGGCAGGTGACCATCGAAGGCTTCCATGACGGCGGACAGACCTGGCGGCTCCGATTCATGCCCGATGAAATCGGCTCGTGGAGCTATGTGGCGTCCTTCTCGGACGGTGCACCCGGCGCCAGCGGGACATTCGACTGCGTGGCCGGCAATATCCACGGGCCGATCCGGGTCAATCCGTCCAATCCGTTATGGTTTCAGCATGCCGACGCAACGCCGTTCTACATCCGGGCTTTCCACCTGTGGTTCGTGTGCCGCCTCGATTCCCGCGGAGTGTTGCACAGCACGCTGGACTACCTGAGAAGCCAGGGCTTCAACACGATTGTCGGCCCCCATGTCGCCTCCGGCGAGACCCTGCTCCCCTGGGTCGTTGGCAGCACCGTCGATTTCTCCCGATTCAACCTCACTGAATGGCAGCGACTTGATAAGGTGCTCCGCGAAATGGCGACACGGGGCATGGTCCTCATCCCTTTCAACATCATGGGAGGAACCAACGGCGTACCCAAGATTGACACCCCCGCCAACCGCGACTTGTTCCTTCGCTACTGGGTCGCCCGCTGGGGCGGGTTCTGGAATGCCACCTTCCAGCCCGTCAGCGAATGGGAGGAAGGGTATTCGGAATCCGAGGTCCTCCAGATCCTCAACCGTATCCGCCAGTTGGATGGCGGCCGACACCTCGTCAGCCTCCACTCCTTGCAGGCCGGCACGTCCACGCTTCAGCAGGCCGACGCGTACGCCTATCACACCGTCCAGGACAAGCTGTCCGAATACAATCCCAGCAAGTACACGTGGTTCGCTAATCTCTTCAACGGCGTACACAAACCCATCCTGGCCCATGAGTGCCTCTGGGAAGGTAATCTCTACCAGACCGAGGCCGGTCTCGACATGAATAACATGCGCCGCGGTGCCTGGTTCATCGCCCTGTCCGGCGGGCAGATCAACTATGCCGATGAGGTGATCCCCCCTCGCTCTTACCAGACCCGGGAGGTCCATAGCCCCCAGTTCAGCGAAATGGGTATGGCCATGTCCCCCCACGGCTGGCTCTACCCGTATCTCCGCATCCTCGGAAGCCTCATGCGCTCGCTTCCTTTCTCGCAGATGACTCTTCACCCGGAATTGGCCGGCAACGGCGTTTGCCTGGCTCAGGTTCCCCACCGGTACGTGTGCTACGCTCCCAACGGCGGCACGATCACGCTTAACCTGAGCGCCTCGTCCGGCACGCTTCAAGCCCGTTGGCTGAATCCCCGCGCAGGCGGCTTCGGGTCGCCCGTTCCCGTCCAAGGGGGACAAAACCGGACGTTTGCCGCTCCAGATGCTAATGATTGGGTGCTGTATGTCGAAGACTCCGCAGTCGCGGATACGATCGCGCCGGGAGCGCCGGCCGCTTTCACCGCAGCCGCAGGAAGGCTTCAGAACACGTTGACTTGGACCAACCCGCACGATGGCGATGTCACCGGTGTCCTCATACGATTCAGCACATCCGGTTATCCGGCCGGCCCGACCGACGGCCAGTTGCTCGCCGATGAACCCGGCGAACCCCAATGGCCCTACACAGTGCTCCATGTAGGTCTGACGCGCGGCATTACGTACTACTACTCCGCCTTCGCCCACGACTGGATGATGAACCATGGGCCGGCCGCACACGCACAGGCCATACCCGTGGGCCCCGCGGACTTTGACTGGGACGGAGACGTCGATCAGACAGACTTCGGTCACTTCCAGGCCTGTATTTCCGGATCGGGAGTCGCTCTGAGTCCCGGCTGCGAAGACGCTGATCTAGCACCCGACGGCGCCGTGGATCAGAACGATCTAAGCGTTTTCAGAACCTGCATGGGCGGATCGGACCAACCCCCGGGGTGTTGAACTCCTCGGTAGTCCTGTCGGCCTGTGTCACGGCATCGAAGGCAAGCCAACCCCGACCACGTGTGCCTCCACCATGTGCTGGTCGTCGAGAATGAGAATCCAGACCACCCCCGACCCCTCGCGGCCGAGCAGCTTCCCGAACGACCGCGAGCACTTTCCGAGTCTGTCGTGGTAATCATCACGGGCCAAGCCGTCGCGTTACCGGCATCGAGGGCCTCGACAATCATCGGGGCTTACCGTGAGGCGCGATTGCTGGATGGCTGACGGGCGTTATGATGCCGGGCGCCTGGAACCGGGGCAGGCAACAGATAGCACCCTGAGCGTGGAGATGAATCATGAGCAGACGAACCTTTGCATCAGTCGGCTTGTGCTGTTTGTTGTGGCTGGTTGCAGGTACCGCCAGGATCGACCTCGCCGCAGCGGCCGCCCTGCCGCCCAGCGCCGATGAAGAAACACAGGCCCGTACGCAACTTCGCTCCACCCCCGTTGGAGCGGTCCCCAAACGCGTCCCCCTGATCTACGGGACCGATCTGTTCCATCCGCATGATGATCCCGACGACCACTTTGATCTAGCCACTGTCTTCGCCATGCCGGAGCTGGATGTGCGGGCTATTCTCCTGGACCTCGGGAAGCGGCAGGCCGAAAAACCGGGCCGCATCCCCGTCGAACAGATGTTCAAACTGACCGGCCGAAGAGTGCCCTATGCCGTCGGCCTCAGTGAGACTCTCAAGTCGCCCCAAGACCAGGGCCTCGATCAACCCGAAGAGTATCAGGCGGCGGTCGAGCTTCTGCTGAAGACGCTGCGCGACTCACCGGAGCCAATGATCCTGCATACCACTGGCAGCGTTCGCGACGTCTGCGCCGCCTATAACCGTGACCCTGAGCTGTTTCGGCGCAAGGTAACCCGCCTGTACGTCAACATCGGCAATCTTCTCGAGAACAAGAACGAGTGGAACGTTCATCTGGACGTCCCCGCCTACGTCGGCCTTATGCGCTCCGGCCTGCCCATCTACTGGTGTCCCTGCCTGCCAATCAAGGAGAATCGCAGCACCCACTGGGCTTTCAAGCACGGACAGGTCTTGGAAGGTGTCCCGCTGCCGCTGTTGAACTACTTCGTCTACGCTCTCCAGACTGTTCGCCCCAATGAGATCGATCCCATCGACGCAATGAACATGGATCTGCGGCCCTGGCGCCACATCCTGATGGGCATGGAGCGCAACATGTGGTGCACCGGGCCCCTGATTCACACGGCCGGACGCACGGTTCACCGCGTGGGCGACCGCTGGGTGGCGGCTGCATCCCCGCCCCCGGGAGCAACGCCTGCGGACGTGTTCACGTTCGTGCCGGTGCGCGTCGAGATCAGCGACAAGGGATACACCAAGTGGGTGGAGAACGATCCAAAGCCGAACATGCATCTGTATAAGGTCACGGATCCGAAAAACCACGAGCCGGCCCTGAAAAGTTGTCTCCACGATCTGTTTGTTCGTTTTCCGGTTGTGATTCAGTCCGACCTGAAGCCCGATTAGTCTCTTCCGTCGCGACTGGTGCGCATTTTGCGCGCATGTCTCCCGATCGTCGGGTGCCATGCCCACGGCTTTGCGTGGGCATGCGGAGGTAGGACCGCTCGCCCCGGAATCCTTTCCGGGCCCTGGAGTTTGGCATTCCGCTCGGCCCGGAATCCTTTCCGGGCCGCATCCCCTGCGGAATCCTTTCCG